>CALJTN010000163.1 GCA_937976175.1 uncultured Clostridiaceae bacterium
AGAGATACCCAGTTTTTAACTAGATACCCCTCTGCTTAAATCGCTACCAAGGTAGCTCTAATTATGTTTATAAAATTTCCTCGATTATCCCTCCACCAACTACTAAGTTTTCTAAATAAAAAACTACAGATTGACCTTTGGTTATAGCTCTTTGTTTCTCATCAAATATAACTTTTACCCTATTATTTTGCATCGGAATTAAAGTAGCTAATTGAGGTTTTGCAGAATATCTAATCTTAGCTGAAACCCTTAAATTTGATTCAAGCTTATCAAACAGAATGAAATTTAAATCTTTTGCTACAAGCTCTGTTTTAAAAATATCCTCTTCCTCTCCTAAAACTACTACATTAGTTAGAGGATTAATATCCGTAACAAAAACAGGCTTACCTAGTGCTATGCCTAATCCTTTTCGTTGTCCTATGGTATAGTACACTATCCCTTTATGTGTCCCTAAGACTTTTCCCTGCTTATCAACGAAGTTACCTGATTTTATTTCCCTACCACTATACTTTTTAATATAAGCTCCATGGTCATTATCAGGTATAAAACAAATTTCTTGGCTGTCTTTTTTTCTAAAAACCTCTAGTCCAATCCTCTCTGCAATCTCCCGTATTTCTGGCTTAGAATAGTCTCCACAAGGCATTAAAGTATGACTTAATTGCTCTTGCGTTAAGCTATAAAGAGCATACGTTTGATCTTTTCTATCATCATCTGATTTTTTAAGCACATATCTATCTTCTTGTTTTTCAATTTTAGCATAGTGACCTGTGGCTATATAATCAGCTCCTAGGGCCTTCGCTTTTCTTAAGAACTCTTCAAATTTAATAATCTTATTGCACACAATACACGGGTTAGGAGTTCTACCTTCCATATATTCATCAATAAAGTTATCAATAACATTTGTCTTAAAGACATCCTTGAAGTTCATAACGTAAAAGGGTATATCCAATACATCCGCCACACGTCTTGCATCACTTGCAGCAGAAATAGAACAACATCCCCCTTCATTTTCTTCATAATCAGGATTATCTGGAGAAAGTTTCATCATAATTCCTATAACTTCATATCCTTGTTCTTTTAAAAGATAGGCAGCTACAGAGCTATCTACCCCTCCACTCATTCCAATAACTACTTTCTTCTTCATTTAATATCACCTATTCTCCGTGTACTTCACCATGTATATCGTCGTGTTCTTCGTAGTCCCATACTTCAAGTCCAGCTTTTCTCCTATAATCATTAATTGCTTTATGAATAGCTTCTTCAGCAAGAACGGAGCAATGCATTTTTACCGGTGGAAGTCCATCTAAAGCCTCAGCTACAGCTTGATTTGTTAATGTCCAGGCATCCTCTACAGATTTACCTTTAATAAGCTCCGTAGCCATACTGGAAGAAGCTATAGCAGATCCACAACCAAAAGTTTTAAACTTTGCATCTACTATTATATTGTCTTCTATTTTTAAATAAACCTTCATTATATCTCCACATTTAGCATTACCAACTTCACCAATTCCACTGGCATTTAGAATTTCTCCTACATTTCTTGGGTTAGTAAAATGGTCCATAACTTTATCACTATACATTTTATTTTGCCTCCTTTAAATAGTCATCCCATAGTGGTGACATATCTCTTAATCTTTGAATAATCTTTGGTACTGTTTCTAAAATATAATCTACTTCTTCTTCAGTACTAGCAGCGCCTAATGATAACCTTAAGGATCCGTGAGCTATTTCATGAGGAAGACCTATTGATAATAAAACGTGGGATGGGTCTAGGGAACCTGAAGTACATGCACTTCCACTTGATGCTGCAATACCCATTGCGTCTAGCATTAATAATATAGATTCGCCTTCTATAAATCTGAAACATACATTGGAGTTACCTGGAAGTCTGTTTTCTCCCCTTGGGCCATTTAATCTTGTATGAGGTATTTCTAATAATCCGTTTATAAGTTTATCTCTTAAATAAACTAATTTCTTATTACTTTCTTGCATATTTTCTACAGCAAGCTCTATAGCTTTACCAAGGCCAACTATACCAGCTACATTTTCAGTACCTGCTCTTCTATTTCTCTCTTGGCCACCACCATGAACTAAATTATCTATTTTAATACCTTTTCTTATATATAAAGCTCCTACACCCTTAGGTCCATAAAACTTATGAGCAGCTAATGATAGTAAATCTATGTTCAATTCTTTTACATCTACTGGAATATGTCCTACAGCTTGAACTGCGTCTGTGTGGAAAAATATTTTTTTACTTCTACACAAGGCTCCTATTTCTTTTATGGGCTCTATTGTTCCAATTTCATTGTTAGCAAACATTATTGATACTAAAATAGTTTTATCTGTAATAGCGTTTTCTAAATCTTTAATATTAATAAGGCCGTATTCATCTACAGGTAAATATGTAATTTCAAACCCGTTCTTAGCTAAATATTCACAGGTATGCAATACAGCGTGATGTTCAATAGTTGTTGTTATTATATGATTTCCCTTTGCCTTATGAGCAGAAGCTATTCCTTTTATTGCCCAGTTATCCGCTTCTGAACCTCCAGCAGTAATGTAGATTTCATTTCCGCTAGCATTTATAGCTTTTGCTACCTTGTCTCTAGAAATATCAATTGCCTTTTTAGTTTCTCTTGAAAGAGAGTAAATTGAAGAAGGATTTCCAAAGTGTGTTGTAAAATAAGGAATCATCGCGTCCAAAACTTCTGGTTTAGTATACGTAGTTGCAGCATGGTCCATGTAAATTGATTTATTCATTATCTTTCACTCCTTTAATTAATGTCATTTCATTGTAATCATCTACAATATCTTTTAAAGT
>CALJTN010000164.1 GCA_937976175.1 uncultured Clostridiaceae bacterium
CTCTTAAGTCCCCTTCTGCTTTCACTATTAAATCAAAACCACCGTGTTTGCAAAATAAGGTGAGCATATGATCTAAAAACCCAATACCAGTATTTATTTCAGAGTTTCCTTCTCCATCAATAGCATAATGTATTTCTATATTTGTTTCTTCAGTTTTTCTTGTAATGCTCGCTAAGCGATTTCCCATGTTAATTCCCACCTTTGATAAAAAAATTATCCATCACATCAACAAGTACTTTATTTTCAGCTTTGCTACCGATGGTAATTCTAAGACAATTTTTCAGCCTGCCACCACCAAAGCTTCTGATTTTTATGCCCTTTTCTAATAATTCACTATTGAGAGCTTTTGCTTTTTTATAACTTAAAAGCACAAAATTAGCTTTGGTTTTAAATAACTTAAGCTCTTTAAATTTTCTTAGCTCCTTTAAAAGTAATTCTCTTTCCTTAATAATCTCATATGAATTTAAACTTATAATTTCTCTATTTTTTAGAATTACCTCTCCAAAGCTTTGGGAAATAGAATTCACATTAAAAGGTGGTTTTATACTTTTAAGTTCCTTTAGTAATTCCACATTAGTTATTAAGAATCCTAACCTTATGGCAGCCATGCCTGCCGCCTTTGAGCAGGTTCTGAGGATTATTAGATTATCATATTTATTCACTACGTCCACTAAGGACTCTCCATAAAACTCATAATAGGCTTCATCAATGACCACAAGACAGGAGCTTTCCTCTACAAGTGTTATTAACTTTTCTCTTTCAATAATTCCACCTGTAGGGTTATTAGGATTAGAAAGTATGACCATTTTAGGATTTACTTCTTTGATCTTCTCTAAAAGCTTGTGAACATCCACCTGAAATTCTTCATCTGACTCTACAAAAATCGGAAGCCCTCCACCAACTTCAGTATAAAAAGAATACATTGAAAAGTCTGGATTTAGTATAACTACCTTCTCTCGCTGTTCCACAATGGTGTTAACTATTATCTGAATTAACTCATCAGAACCATTACCTGCCATTATGTTGCCTGATGAAATCCCTGCATAATTAGCGTAAAGAGTACATACTCTTTCACTATCTGCATCTGGATACCTATTAAACAAAGCAGAGTTTACTGCTTCTTTCATTTCATCTAATAAATATTTCTCCGGTTTAATAAAACTCTCATTAGCATCTAATCTGATTTTATAGCTTGCCCTATCCACTATATAAGGTTTTAAATCTTGGAGTTCTCTTCTTAAATATTTACTACTCATTCATTCAAACCTCACTTTTATAGAATTGGCATGAGCTGTTAAGCCTTCTGTATCTGCTAAAGTTACTATCTTGTCTGAAACCTTATTAAGTGCACCCTTAGAGTAATATATAAAGCTTGATTTCTTAATAAAGTCATCTACAGAAAGCGGTGAAAAAAACCTTGCAGTTCCGCTAGTAGGTAGCACATGATTAGTGCCTGCCATATAATCCCCTAGTGGTTCTGGAGCATACTCTCCAAGGAAAATCGAACCTGCATTTTTAATTTCTCCCAGACTCTCAAAGGGATCTTTTATGAGTAGTTCTAAATGCTCAGGAGCGATTTTATTTGCCACAGAAATAGCTTCCTCTAAATTATCTACTAAAATAATGGCTCCATAGTTTTGCAGAGATTCTTCAATTATATTTTTTCTACTGAGACTCTCAATCTGTCTTTTTAGCTCTTTAACTACCTTTAAAGCTAGTTCTTCTGAAGTAGTAACTAATATTGAGGAAGAAAGCACATCATGTTCAGCTTGAGACATAAGGTCTGCTGCAATATACTTTTCATTAGCCTCCTCATCTGCTATCACTAGTATCTCGCTGGGGCCTGCGATCATATCTATATCCAAATATCCATAAACACTTCTCTTAGCCATAGCCACATAAATATTTCCTGGTCCAATCACTTTATCTACTTTAGGAACACTGTCAGTACCAAAGGCAAGAGCCCCTATAGCCTGTGCTCCTCCAAGTTTAAAGATCTCATCTACACCCGCCACCTCCGCTGCAGCTAGAATGTATGGATTTATACTTCCATCCCTCGAAACCGGAGTAACCATAATTATTTTTTCCACCCCTGCTACTTTGGCAGGAATAGCATTCATAAGTACCGAAGAAGGATACGCTGCTGTTCCCCCTGGCACATATATGCCAACCTTCTCCAGGCCCCTAATAGTTTGACCAAGCATAATCCCATCTTCCTTAGTCTGCATCCAAGAATTCCTTTTCTGCTTTTCATGATATTCTTCTATGTTTCTCGCAGCCATTTTTATAGCTACCATAAATTCCTCGTCTACTAAACTTCTAGCTGCTATAAGTTCTTCTTTTGTTACTTTTATAGTAGCTTTATTTAACTTAACTCCGTCAAATTTCTCTGTATATTTAATTAAAGCCTCATCACCATGGTTTTTAACCTCTTCTAATATTTCCTCTACAACCTTTATGACATCCTGCTGCACGGTGCTAGCTCTACTTTTAAGACCCTCCATATAAGCCATGCCTTCTGTAGTGCTGGCTTTAATTATATTTAACATGAACAAACCTCCCATTACCTGCTGATTTTATCTATGTGGACTAATTCCACTCTTAACTTAAGGCCTTAATTATCTTACTTATTTCTTCCTGCTTCATCTTCATACTAGCAATGTTAACAATCATTCTAGCACTGATATCACAGATTTCCTCTTTTATTACTAATCCATTTTCTTTTAAGGTGCTCCCAGTTTCAACTATATCCACAATGGCATCCGCTAAATTTAGAAGGGGTGCTAGTTCTACAGAGCCTTCTATTTTTATAATTTCCACATCAATGCCGCTTTTTCTAAAATAATTAGCTGCTACATGAGGGTATTTTGTTGCAATTCTCTTTCTGTTATAACCTGTATATAGATCTGTTTCAGGTAAAGATGCCACCGCAAATCTGCACTTTCCCACCTTTAAATCTACTACCTCATAAAAATCTTTGTTATATTCCATGAGTGTGTCCTTTCCTACAATTCCTATATCTACTGCCCCATGCTCCACATAAGTTAGTACATCTGTAGCTTTTACAAGCACAAACTCTATATCACTGTTATTACTTCTAAAGATTAATTTTCTTCCCTTATCTTTAAGTTCACTGCAATCTATTCCTATTTTTTCAAAGGTATCTATAGCAAACTGTTCCAGTCTCCCTTTAGTAAGTGCAATTTTTAATGTGCTCAATTTATTCCCTCCCCAATAAGATTCAACAAATAATTATTAACTTCAATCATCTGTAGCTCTTCTATAACGTCACTTTTTAAATCTATAATTGCCAGTGTTGCTTTCTCTGAAAAGCTTATAAAATATTTCTTATTTTTATTCTTTGCAAATCGTAAAGCTTCTTCATAATTATCAAAAACACTTAGTTCTGCTTCAAGCCCTTCATTTCTTATTAACATTGCTGTGTTATAGGCTAGTTTTAAAGATTCTTTTTCATAATGAATTAGGAAATTTATCTTTTTAGGGCTTGTTTGAAGTGATTGTTTTTTTAAAGAAAGCAAAATATTATCCACATTTATAGCAAGACCAGTGGCAGGCATGTCTTCCCCAAATTTTCCAACAAGCTTGTCATATCTTCCTCCACTTAAAATGTTATTTCCCACTTCATTAGAGTAGCCTCTAAAAATTATTCCAGTGTAATAATTAATATGGTGCACCATTCCAAGATCAATAGCTAAATAGGAACTAAGTCCTATTTCATCTATCATTAAATATACACACTCTAAACTATCTAAAGCTTGTAAAGCACTTTTATTTGTAGTCATGCTTCTAGCCTTAGAAATTACTTCTATTCCACCAAAGAAACTTGGCAATTCTCTTAAAATAATTTCCTCTTCTTCCTTAATGAGAGGCTTATTCTCATCTATAAAGTCTTTAAGTGCTGCAAAATTCTTGTTTTCTATTAAGTTCCTAAGCTTCTCAATAGCTTCCTCATCCATATTTAATTCCTCAGTTAAGCCTTTAAAGAACTCCGCCTGTCCCAGTTCTATTTTAAAATTCTTAAGCCCAGTAGCCAGCAGAGCATTAATTCCAGTTATTATAACTTCTGCATCAGCTTTAAGACTAGCTGTTCCGATTATTTCAATACCCGATTGAGTTATTTCATCCATTTTTCCGTTGAAGTTTTCATTTACTCTAAATATATTTGATGTGTAGCATAACTTTAGAGGTAAAGCTTGCTCTTTAAGCTTTGTAGCTGCTATTCTTGCAATAGGCGTTGTCATTTCTGGCCTTAGCACAAGGATCCTGCCTTTGTTATCGAACAACTTGTACATCTTTTCTTGCTCCATGGTATTGTTATCTCCATTAAAAACATCATAAAACTCTATGGTGGGCGATATAAGCTCCTCAAAACCTGAGTTTATATATAACTCTCTAAATTCATTCTCCATTTTAACTTTAGATATACACTCTTCAAATAAAATATCCCTCATGCCCTCTGGAATATATTTTTTCCACTTATACATATTTACCCATCCCCATTCACTGTTTTACTACGTTACTATGCTAACGTAATGACGTAAGTAAATATTACCACCCACTTACCTGTATTGTCAACAAAAAAATAGAGAAAAGAATTCAGAAATACCACTCTGAATTCTTTTCCCTTCATAATTTAAAAATATATATCAGAAAACTCAATATTAATCTTTTCAATATTACTATTAGCATTCAAATTATTATTAACAAATACTTCTTCATCATCAGCTAACTGTTTTATAGGAAGTTCAAAGCTAAATTCGCTTCCTACATTAATTTCGCTTTCTAAAAGTATTTTACCTCCATGCATTTCCACTAAAGCTTTAACTAAGGATAGCCCTATACCACTACCCTCTCTATTTCTTGTAAGGGACTTATCCACTTGAATAAATCTATCAAAAATGAGCTGTTGCTTTTCTTTAGGTATTCCAATGCCTGTATCTCTAATAGATACAACAATATTACCTTTTCTTTCAAAGATATTTACTGAAATATTTCCCCCTAAGTTCGTGAACTTTATTGCATTTGAAATAAGATTTAGCATTATTCTTTCTATTTTTTCTTTATCACAAGCTATTATTTTTTCTTCCATTTCTGTATCAAATAAAAGTGAAATTCCATTATTCTCAACATATTCTGCTACAGACAAAGCTATTTCTTCTATAACACTAACAATATTGCAATTACTTAATTGAATTTCAAAATATCCTGCATCTATTTTTGTTACATCAATTAAGTTATTAATTAATCTTACTAACCTATAGCAGTTCTGTTTCATAGTTTTTAAGTATCTTTTATTTTTCTCTTCGTTTTCATTAAAAATCTCTTTAAATTTCAATTCCATAAGTTGGAGAGTCCCTAAAATAACATTGATGGGTGTTCTTAATTCATGAGATATATTTGCAAAAAAATCCGTCCTGAATCTATCATATTCTATTGCTTGATTTAGAAGTCTTGTCTTTTCCTTATTTTCTTTTATTATCTCTTCAGTTTCAAGTCTCTTAGTAATATCTCTTGCTGATAATATCAAGGTTTTGATTTTATCATTTTCATCTGCTATTCTATTACCACAAATCTCCAACCACACAAGATGTCCATTTGCATGTAAGCACCTACACTGAAATTTTTGATTGGTAGCAGAGGTAATTAGTTTCCTAATTTTCCTTAATACACTTTTTCTATCACCCTGATAAACAAAATCAAAAATACATTTTTCAATGGCATCCTCTGAGCCATATCCAAGTATGTCCTTTTGAGCAGCTGTAATATATTTAATTTTGCCTTCAGTGTCTATTTTTATAATCATATCAGAAGTATTTTCAGTTATTTCTCTTAATAGTGCTCCACTCTCCCTTAAGCTTTCCTCCATTCTTTTTCTTTTGTTAATATTACGTGCTACCACTAAAACTGCTACCTTATCTTTATGATGAAAAGCAGAGGTTCCAACTTCCACATCTATAACTGTACCATCATTGGCCAAAAACTTTTCTTCGATAAAGGGTGTAGCCTTTGCCCCTTCATTTATTTCATTTATTCTACTCTTTGC
>CALJTN010000165.1 GCA_937976175.1 uncultured Clostridiaceae bacterium
GGCGATGCAACACTTAGAGGTGTAACTGTACAAGGTAATACTTACGTTAATGGCGGTGGCGCAAACAGTATTCATTTTGAAGATTCTATTTTATTAACTGTTATCGTTAACAAAAATAATGGAACTGTTAGAATTGTAGCTACTGGTGCTACAAGTGTTACTGAAGTGCAGCTCGAGTCTTCTGCTATTGTAGCTGAAAGTGGCCTAACTGGTGGAGCGACAGGGTTTTCTGCTGTATCACTAGCTGCTAGTATGCCGGCAAATGCTGATGTGGAATTACAAGGAACATTTGAAACGGTTAATACTAGAGCTACTAATGTAAGATTAACTTTAAGCGAAGGCACAAGTGTGGAAAGCTTAATATTAGATGCTTTGGCACGTGTAGTGGGAACTGGTACTATTACAAATGCAACTATTAATGCAAATGGAAGTACATTAAGTTCTTTACCAACAGCAACATTAGTTATTCCATCAGGGGTAACCGCAGAAATCGGAGGCGTGCAATACGATCATTCAACCGTTTTCGTACCAAGTACAACGCTTGAATCTATCAAAATTACTTTAGCAAGTATACAAATTAATTTAGCAGATCATATTATAGGAAATACAAAGGATGACTTTGTGGTAACAGCAGCATTAGATGGGGCACCATATGAAATACAGAACTTAGAATATCATGCAAATATGAATAGATTCACATTTACTCCAGTGAGTTTAGAAGGTAACATAGGTAAAACGTTTGCGGTGACAGTTGCTCGAGCAGCAGGTTCGACTAAGGTTGGCGGCAGTGCAAAAACACATACAGTAACCGTAAAAAGTGGATTTGAAGGAAGAATCACTGACATCTACGGAGTTGGCGTAGAAGATATGACAATCAAGTTTAGAGCCGGTGTAGGCAATACTGAAGGTGATGTAGTTAAAACAGCCGTTACTGGTAAATACGGGTACTACTCTGTAGAGCTAGAGCCGGGTATGTACACAGGAGAATTGGAAAAATCAGGATTTTTAACAACGTACGTAGTTGCTACATCTTTAACAGGTGTATATAATGTAGGCCAAAATGAAACCGCAATAAGAGTAGCTAGAGAAGGCGAGATCAAAATAGTTTTAACTTGGGACGAACATCCAAGAGATTTAGATTCTCATTTAGTAGGACCTACGCCTGATGGAGATAGATTCCGTACATGGTATGGTGAAAAGACGTATTCTTATAATGGCGAAGTTTATGCGGATTTAGACTGGGACGATACAGATTCTTATGGTCCAGAAACAACTACTATTCGCAAAGTGATAGATGGCACTTATCAGTTTTATGTACATCATTTTTCAGGAGAAAATACATTAAGAACTTCAAGTGCTAAGGTAGAGGTTTATAAAGGGACTGAACTATTACAGACCTATAATGTACCAACAGGAGAAGGCAGCGAAACATATTGGATAGCATTTGATATGACGATTGATGGCAATAACATTGATTTTACACGTATCGATGCAATGACTAACAGCATGACAGAACAGTTGTTTATAAACCACGATAACCCAACTACCACATCCGGCAGCATTATTATGCTAAGTGAAGTGACAACAGGTAGTGTGATTGCTTTAAGCGGTACAACAACAGAAAGTGTTATTAATCTGAACGGTACAGCAACAACAGGAAGTATTTTAACAATAACTCAAACTTCGAATGGGCAACCTGTTTCACAAATTCCGATGAACACAGGAGAAGAGACTCATTGGGCAAGTCAGGTAACATTGTATATAGGTGAAAATAGATTTTCATTTGTAGTAAGTAAAGATGGTGAATATGCAACTGCACGTGATATTATTATTACGCGTGAATAAGACTAGATCTTTGTTACATAAAAAAGATAATTGATAAAGGGATTGTTACTTTAATTTCTTATAAAGTGGCCCCCTCTGCTGTCTTATAACCAAGTATCTTACGTGGATAATTATTTATCCAGTATTTAATTCGCCACTAGCTTATCTAGAACTTTCGCTACATTTTTTTGAGTTTTCCCTTTCATTTTAAAGATAATATTAAGGTATATAAAAAATAATATAAATAGGCACAGCTACGGGTAAGGGATATTTATCTGTGGCTGTTTTTATTTATTCAACTAGGGTATACTATAAGCATAAGATAGAGTGAAAAGGAAAGAGGGTGGCATGAGTGAGAGCGATTAATCCATTTACTGATTTTGGTTTTAAGAAGTTGTTTGGGGAAGAAGGCAGCAAAGAAATTTTGATAGATTTCTTAAATGCAGTCTTACAAAGACCATATCCTATTCGAGATATAGCGTTTCAAGACAAAGAGAAATATGGAGATATCTATAGGGATCGTAAGGTGATTTATGATATTTATTGTACAGATGAGAGTGGTGGACAATTTATAGTTGAGATGCAAAATGCCAAGCAAAAATACTTTAAGGATCGAACGATATTTTACTCAACTTTTCCAATCAGGGAGCAGGCCAAAAGGGGAGACTGGAACTTCAAGTTAAAACCTGTTTATTGTATAGGGCTTTTAGGCTTTGATATGGAAAAAGACGACGACAGATATTTCTATGAAGCTAAATTAAAGGATCAATATAATGAAGTTTTTTATGATAAGCTGACTTTTATTTATCTGGAGTTACCTAAATTTAAGCTTAAAGAAGAGGATCTTAAAAGTAACGTAGAAAAGTGGTTATATTTCCTAAAGCATTTAGAAGATTTTAATGAACTACCAGGTATTTTAAAGCAACCTATTTTTCAGCAGGCTTTTGAAAGAGCGAAGGAAGTAAATTTAACACCGACAGAAAAAGAAGCTTATGAAGAGAGTTTAAAATCTTATAGAGATAATATCAATGTAATTGATACAGCAAGAGAAGAAGGAATAAAAAAAGGAATAAAAGAAGGAATAAAAGAAGGAGAGATTAAAAAAGCTTTAGAAGTAGCTAGAAGGCTGTTGATGAAGGGACAGGATATAGATGTAGTAATGGATGTTACAGAACTTAAGAGAGAAGAACTAGAGAAGTTAATCAGACTTTTAGAAGAGAAAAAATGAGGGTATACTAAAGGAATATCATGTATCTTAAAGCAAGAATAGGGGTGGGAAGATATGTTCGAGAAGATTAATCACAAAAAGGATATCTTAGATAGCAAAAGGCCTTTACCGGCATATACCTCCATCACCACTGCTTATTAAAGAGCA
>CALJTN010000166.1 GCA_937976175.1 uncultured Clostridiaceae bacterium
ATATTTTCTACAATTATTAGCATAATTAATCATAATATTATAATTAAAACGCAACCATGAGTTGCGTTTCAATAAATAGAGAGTAGGACGGGCCTACTCTCTTGCACTAAAATTATCAGCGATAACCAATATATATCATTCTATCATATAAAATTTGCTATTTCAAGAGTTAATTGCATTTCCCTAAAAAAACGACAACTGGTTTGTGTCTGGCATCCCTTTTAAGCATCCATGATTATCTAAGGTTTCAATAACTGTTTTTGAAATTTTGCAGCGAAGCCTCAAATCTTCTTTTGATATGAACTCACCTTTTACTCTTTCCAGAACTATACTTTTAGCAGCATTTTCACCTACCCCTTCAAGACCACTTAATGGAGGTCTTATGGCATCCTCTTCAATTTCAAATTTAACTGCTTCAGATTTATAAAGGTCCACATTAAGTAATTTTATCCCTCTTTTAAACATTTCATAGGATAACTCTAATGTTGTGAGAAGTCCTTTTTCCTTTTGTCCTATATCATTTCCTAGTGCTGCTAATTCGTCCATTTTAGCTTTTATAGCAGCTTCTCCTTTTACAATCAAGTTGGCATCAAAGTCATCTGCCCTTACAGTAAAGTAAGTAGCATAGTACGCCTTTGGATAATAAACCTTATGATATGCTATTCTTACCGCCATCATTACATATGCCACTGCGTGGCCTTTAGGAAACATATACTTAATTTTTTTGCAGGAACCTATATACCAATCCGGCACATCATGTTCACGCATTACCTTCTCATCATCCTCCGTTAGCCCCTTACCTTTTCTCACCCTTTCCATGATAGTAAAGGCAGTCTTTGCTGGAAGCCCTTTATATATTAGATATACCATTATATCATCTCTTGTAGAAATACAATCTTTAAGTGTAGTAAATCCTTCTTTAATATAGTATTGTGCATTGTTAAGCCATACATCCGTACCGTGAGAGAGTCCTGAAATTCTAACCAGGTCTGCAAAGGTTTTAGGTTGTGTGTCTAAAAGCATCTGTCTAACGAATTTTGTACCAAACTCTGGCAGACCATAACTTCCTACTTCACAACTAAGTTCCTCAATGGTGAGCCCTAGTGCCTCAGGTGACGTAAATAAGCTTATAACCTTAGGATCAGAAAGTGGAATAGTTTTGGGATCAATTCCCGTTAAATCTTGAAGCATCCTGAGCACTGTAGGATCGTCATGACCTAGTATATCAAGCTTTAATAACCTACCACTTATGGAATGGTAATCAAAATGTGTTGTAATAATATCTGAATTCGGATCATCTGCTGGATGTTGTACTGGACAAAAATTATATATTTCATTGTCGCTTGGAACAACCATTATGCCACCTGGATGTTGCCCTGAAGTCCTCTTAACACCAGTACATCCCATAGTTAACCGTTCTACTTCTGCCTGCGGTACCGTAATGTTTTTTTCACCTAAATATTTTTTTACATACCCATAAGCAGTCTTATCAGCAATAGTCCCAATGGTTCCCGCCTTAAAGGTATAGCCCTTTCCAAACAGCACTTCTGTGTACTTATGTATATCAGCTTGATTATCTCCTGAAAAATTCAAGTCTATATCCGGCTCTTTATCTCCTTCAAAACCTAAGAAGGTTTCAAAGGGAATATCATGACCATCCTTTACATATTGTGCACCACAACTGGAACACTCTTTATCCGGCAAATCAGCGCCTGAACCAATTGATCCATCTAAAATAAATTCACTGTTCTTACAATTAGGACATACATAATGAGGTGGAAGACCATTTACTTCTGTTATATTAGCCATAGTGGCTACAAAGGAAGACCCAACCGATCCCCTAGAACCTACTAAATACCCATCAGCAAGGGACTTAGCTACTAACTTTTGAGCTATTAAGTAAAGTACTGCATATCCATTATTTATAATAGAATTTAATTCTTTATCCAACCTTTTTTGCACTACCTCCGGTAAGGATTCCCCATATATAGAATGGACTTTATCTAAGGTCATCTGACGAATTTCATCCTCAGCACCTTCTATTTTAGGTGGATAAGTTTCATCTGGTATTGGTTTTACAACCTCTATCATCTCAGCGATTTTGTTTGGATTATAAATTACAACTTCTCTGCACTTTTTTTCTCCTAAATAAGAAAACTCCCTTAACATCTCATTTGTAGTTTTAAGGTATAGTGGTGGTTGATCATCTGCATCTGAAAAGCCTTTACCAGCCATTAAAATTCTTCTAAAAACTTCGTCGGTGGGTTCTAAAAAGTGCACATCTCCTGTAGCAACTACAGGCAAATTGTTTTTTTCACCTATAGCACATATTTTTCTATTAATATCCATTAATTCACTTTCATCTTTTACTGTGCCGTTTTTAATCATAAATTTGTTATTTTCAAGTGGCTGTATTTCTAAATAATCATAAAACTCCACAATATTCTTAATATCTTCTTCTGATTTCCCTTGAAGCACTTCTTTATAAACTTGCCCAGCTTCACAAGCTGACCCCACTATAAGACCCTCTCTGTACTCCTCAATTAAGCTTTTAGGAAGTCTTGGCCTTCTATGAAAATGTTCTAAATTTGAAATTGAAATAAGCTTATAAAGATTTTTCAGACCTATCTGATTTTTTGCTAAAATAATTACATGATAGGTGTTTGCCTTTTTTATATCAAAACCACCTAAAAATTCTTTGTTTAAAGTATCTAAGTCTAAAATATTTTTTTCTCTTAGTAAACTAAAACAATGCAATAATATTTCCGCAGTAGCTTTAGCATCATCTACAGCCCTGTGATGATTTTCTAAGGATATACCTAAATGTTTAGCTATTACATTGAGCTTAAATCGTTTCAGACTTGGAAATAAATATTTTGCTAAAGGAATTGTGTCCATAATTGCATTTTGGAACTCCAACCCTAATCTATCTGAACTTTTTTTAATAAAACCTGTATCAAAGGCAGCATTATGGGCTACCACCACACTCCCCTTTGCAAATTCTAAAAATCTAGGAAGTATCTCATCAATAGATGTTGCGTCTTCTACCATATTATTTGTAATTCCAGTGAGTTCTGTAATTTTATACGGTATGTCTATTCCTGGATTCACAAACTCATTAAATGTATCTACTATTTTCCCATCTTCAATTTTTACTGCGCCAATTTCAATAATTCTATCGTTTTCACTAGATAAACCCGTAGTTTCTATATCAAAAACTACAAAAGCATTATCTAAGGTCTCATTTCCATTATTGATAACAATGGGCACTCCATCATCAACTAAATAACCCTCTACACCATATATAACCTTAATATTATGTTTTTTAGCTGCATCCATAGCCTCTGGAAAAGCTTGCACCACACCGTGATCAGTTATGGTTACTGCGCAGTGGCCCCATTTTGCAGCTCTAGCAATAAGCTTAGCCGTAGGAGTCATACCATCCATAGCACTCATTTGTGTGTGCAAATGAAGTTCAACTCTTTTTTCCTCTGCAGTATCCATTCTTTCTATCTTTTTTAATTTAATTATATCTCTAGCCATTACAACCACTTCTTTTGCATAGGTATCATAGCTGGCTTCTCCACGTACCTTACAGAAGAGTCCTACTTTAATTTCTTCCATTATCTTTTCTACATCTTTAGGCTTTGGAAAACATTTTACTGTAATTGAACTTGAGTAATCTGTAATGTAAAATGTAATAATTATTCTGCCCGTTTTGGTTTCAACTATATTTACTTTAAAGATGTCGCCACAAATACATACTATTCCCGAAGCTTCATCTATATCATTTATTGCCACACTCTCACTATTTATATTTCTTCCCATTATAGTGTTTTCATCAGCGACCTCATCTTTTTTATAATCAGGTCTGTTAAATTTATTTGTTTTGCTGCCACTACCGTTATCCTTATTATTATTACTATTATTCGAGCTACTACCTTGTGGTTTATCTTTCTTCTCTGTATTTATGTTTTTAATAATTTCATTTATAATAATTTCATTTTCCTTCTGCTCTTTGCCAAAGTAATCTTCTTTAGCAAGTTCACTGTTGTGCTCAAATTTAACTAGTGAAGTAACTCCAAACATATCACTTATGGTGTTTTTTATAATAATTTCTATGTTCTTATCTCTTAGAATTTTACACATGAAATCATTACCACACTGAATTCTTAGTACACCATTATCAATATTTCTAGAAGATTTCAATAAACTATCCTTACTTGACGGCTCTGAGGTAGCTATTACATTCACCACATCTAGCCAAAATTTATCTTTTATATCCTCTATAGTTACATTGGATATATCTCGATAGCAAATCAACTGTATATCTTCAAAACTACATAATCGTTTGGAAATAATTTTTTTGATTAGTAGCTTCTTATTATCATCTATATCCTCAAAGGCTTTGATTATTACTCTTAATTTATTGCTTTTTTTAAGGTATTGAACCCGGAGTACCTTAATATCATCTACTAAAGTTTCTTCATTTAAATCAAAAGCACTTTTTAACGTTTCAGCTAGGCTTACATTCATTAGTATTCCTCCAGGTAAGAGATTTATAGTTTATCTATTTCGCTAAGAAGTTCTTCCACTAAATCTTCTTCCTTAACGGTTTTAATTATTTCACCTTTTTTAAATATGAGGCCAACCCCATTTCCACCAGCGATACCAATATCGGCTTCTCTGGCTTCTCCTGGGCCGTTAACTACACATCCCATTACTGCAATCTTTATGTTCTTATGGCAGTTTGCTAATCTTTCTTCTACTTCATTGGCAATTTTAATAAGATTAATTTGAGTTCTGCCACAGGTTGGGCAAGAAACAAATTTAACTCCCTCATCCCTATAACCTAAAGATTTTAATATTTCTATGCCAACCTTAACCTCATCTACTACATCTCCAGTTAGTGATACTCTTATGGTATCTCCAATACCTTCAGCTAAAAGTGCTCCGATACCTACACTTGATTTTATTGTTCCTCTCCATGTAGTTCCAGCCTCAGTAACACCTAGATGTAATGGATAATTTACTTTATTTGATATTGCCTTATAACTTTCAATCATCATTACTACATCTGAAGCTTTTATGGAAATAACTATGTCATAAAATTTTAAATCTTCTAGTATCTTAACGTGTCTTAAGGCGCTTTCAACTAGTGCCTCTGCGCATACATGACCATATTTCTCAAGAATATCTTTTTCTAGTGATCCTGAATTTACGCCAATTCTGATGGGAATACCCTTTTCTTTAGCCGCCTCAGCAACCAATTTTATTTTATCAATACTACCAATATTCCCTGGATTAATTCTTAATTTGGATACTCCATTCTCTATGGATTTTAAAGCCAACCTATAATCAAAATGAATATCTGCCACCAAGGGTATATGAATTCTTTTTACTATATCTTTAATAGCCTCAGCAGCTACCATATCCGGCACTGCACATCGTACTATATCACAACCAGCCTCTTCTAATTGAAGAATTTGGTTTACTGTAGCCTCTACATCTCTTGTATCTGTGCTGGTCATGGACTGCACTGTTATCTTTGAATCTCCACCTATATATAAACTTCCTATTCTAATCTTCTTAGTTTCTCTCACTCTCATAGACTTCATCTCCTAGAATTTCATTGGGAAAAATACATCCTTTAAGACTACTAACACCATCACCGCCATTAAAATCATAAATCCTATATAATTTACAACTCCAACTTTATTTTCATCTAATTTTTTACCTGATATTATTTCAAATAACAGTATAAAAATCCAGCCTCCATCTAACGCTGGGAAAGGTATTATGTTAAATATACCCAATTGGACACTTAATAATGCAATAAGGAACATTAACTTTGTAAATCCAGCTTGTGCTGCCTTTCCAGAAATTCTTATTATGCTTATGGGTCCTCCCACATCACTAGCAGCAACTTGCCCTCTAAATAAACTTCCGAAGAATCCAAAAGTTTGCTTTGCGGTGCTAATAGTTTGCTTAAATCCATAACTTACAGCTTCACCGAAGTTTAATTTTTCTTGCACACCAGAAACGCCTATTCCCACCTTATATCTATTTTCTTTTTCATCTTTAACAGGCGTAAGAGAGATTTCTTCCACCTTAGAATTTCTAACCACTTCAATATTCAAACTTTCACCTTTTGAAGCATAAATCTCATTCAAAAATTCATCCCATCTATCTATATTAACCTTATTAACCCTAGTAATTTTATCTCCAACTTGTATTCCAGCCTTCATAGCTGGGCTATTAGGAACTATCTCCCCAATTATCGGTAATATATACCCTTCCGAAGCACCTACAATACCAAATAAAACCACTGCTAAGATTAAATTCATAATTGCCCCAGCAGACACTATGCTTAGTTTTTGCCATGGAGTTTTATTGTTGAAAGCTCTCGGGTCGTCACTTCCTGACTCTTCTCCCTCCATCTTAACATATCCGCCAATAGGAAATGCTTTAATTAAATACTCAGTTTCTTTTCCTTTAATTCCAAAAACTTTTGGACCCATTCCCAGTGAGAATTCATGTACCTTTACTCCATTTAGCTTAGCTAGAGTAAAATGACCTAATTCATGTACTATAATCAAAACACTGAATGCTAATAAAGCCATAATAAAATATGGTGCATTCGCTATAAAACTTGTAAATATATCATTCATAACCATTATCCTCCTTATTTCTTATCATAATTATTTCTTACATATTCTCTTACTCTTAAGTCAATTTCTAGTATTTCTTCTAGATTTGGATTAAGCTTGTGTTCAAATTTATTCATGCATTTTTCTATAATTTCTTCAATTTCAAGGTACTTAACCTTATAATCTAAGAATAATTCAACAGCTACTTCATTAGCAGCATTCATAATAGCAGGCATATTACCGCCCATCTCTCCCGCTCTATAAGCCAGTTTAAGGCATTTAAATGTATCCATATCCGGCTTTTCAAAAGTCAAATTACCCATATTATAAAAATCCAATCTATCAATAACAGAATTGTTTCTTTCAGGGTAGTTTATAGCATACTGAATAGGTAACCTCATATCCGTGGAACTCAGTTGCGCTATTACGCTTCCATCTCTGTACTCTACCATAGAGTGTATAATACTTTCAGGATGAACTACCACTTGTATATCCTTGTAATCTACATTAAATAACCAATGTGCCTCTATAACCTCTAGACCCTTATTCATAAGCGTGGAAGAATCAATGGATATCTTTCTGCCCATATTCCACTTAGGATGTTTAAGAGCCTCTTCAGGTGTTATTTTCATCAATTCCTGTTTGTTTTTCCCTCTAAATGGACCACCCGATGCAGTTAAGATTATCTTACTAACGTCTTCTAACTTATTACCCTGTAGGCATTGAAAAATTGCACCATGCTCTGAATCAACAGGCAAAATATTTACATGGTTTTTTCTAGCAGCTTCCATAACCAGTGCACCAGCTGCCACCAAAGTTTCTTTATTAGCCAAAGCAATATCTTTTCCAGCATTTATAGCTTTTATAGTGGGAACGAGTCCTATCATTCCTACAACTGAGGTTACAACAACATCAACTTCTGGCAAAGTACTTATGTAATTTAAACCTTCTATCCCCTGCAAAATTTCAGTGGCATATTTTTTTTCCGTGCAACATTCCTTTAACTTTAATGAAGCCTCTTCATCCATCATAGCAACATACTTAGGTTTAAATTCTTCTATGATGAGTATAACTTTCTCCCAACTAGTATTAGCGGAAATCCCTATAATAGCAAAATTATGAATATCCCTTCGAATGACATCTAAAGTTTGAGTTCCTATGGACCCAGTAACCCCTAAAATAGCAACCTTTTTCATGTAAATCTCTCCATTCATGCAAAACTATGATTTATACTTGACATTAGCTTTATAGCATTGTAATTTCACACTTAGTATTTCTCATATTTTCTTTAGCATTTAATTCTTCTACAGCATTTAATATAACATATTTATCTACTAAAATAAAGTAAGTAGTAATGTTTCCTACGCTACAGGTAATTTTTTCATAATTTTATCTTAATGGTTTTGCAAAAACCTGCGTTAATAATATTATATTCATTAATTAGTCTAGATATTAATATAGGCTCCAGCAGAATTGTTACGTCAAAATTCCTTAATATTAATTCTAATAATAATAAAATCATATATTGTCGCCAATGCCAAATTACCACAATAGTGATGATTCCTTTGCATTTCGATCAATATATGATTCTCTTAAGTACTAAAAATAGTTTTTTATTGTTTATCCTTTAAAATATACGGATTTATATGCTTAATATGAATGTAAGATAATAGAATACTACCACAGACACCAATAGAATACTATCAAACCGGTCTAAAACCCCGCCGTGACCAGGTATAAGATTACTATAATCTTTAGCTCCTACAAATCTTTTTATGGAGGAGGCAATTAAATCTCCAAATTGTCCAAAAATACCACAAAGAACTCCTATAATAGGGTAATGATATAATTCTATAGGTACACCATATTTAGAAATAGCATAGCCATAAATTGTGCATCCTAGCGCACTTCCAAAGAGTCCGCCTATTGAGCCTTCAATGGTTTTATTAGGGCTGACCTTAGGGCATAACTTATGTTTACCACCCTTCCCTAAAAATCTTCCGGCATAGTAAGCTGAAGTATCACAAACCCATGAGCAAATAAATATAATCCATACTAAATACTCACCATGAATCTTCTTATTTATAAATACGATAAAACTAAAAAACACTGCCACGTACAAAAACCCAAATGTGGTAAGGGCTACATCTATAATATTATAGTTTGTATAAATTACAGGAATACATAATAGTAAGAAAATTATTGCTATTAATATATACACATTAAAACTTGTTGAAAAGTCATTACTCATATTCAAGTAATACACTATACACAAAATATATCCTACAAGTGTAATTGGCTTATAGTGTTTTTTTGTAGAAACTTTATAGAACTCATGCATACCCAAAAGCGAAAGCACCATTACTAAATATTTTAAGTACTCTCCCCCTAAAAATAAAAAGACTATTAATGGAGCTAGAATAAGTGCTCCTATATATCTGTTATTCATAAATCTTTCACCTATTTAACCTTTCCAAATCTTCGATCTCTTTTTTGATAATCCCATATTGCACTTTTCAACTCCTTCTCATGAAAATCTGGCCAATTGATATCTGAAAACCAGAGTTCTGAGTATGCGCTTTGCCACAGCATAAAGTTACTTAATCTTAATTCACCACTAGGTCTTATTATAAGATCCGGATCCGGCATTTCTTTCGTATACATATATTTCGAAAGTAATTCCTCGGTTATTTCGTCTTTAGATATTTTCTTATTCATCAAATCTAAAGAAATTCCTTTTACAGCCTCTACTATTTCATTTCTTCCCCCATAATTTAAGGCTAAATTTAAAATTAAACCTTTATTGTTTTTTGTCTTTTCATAAGCATAATTCAATTCTGCTTTGCATGTCTGTGGTAATTTTGATATGTTGCCAATAGAATTAATAACAACGTCACTGGCATTTAATTCCTCAAATTCGTTTTTTAAATACTCTACTAATAACTTCATTAGAGCCTCTACTTCTTCTAAAGGTCTATTCCAATTTTCAGTTGAAAATGCATACAATGTTAAATACTTAACTCCTAAATTGTTGCATTCCTTTACAATTCTTCTTATAGTTTCCACTCCAGCCCTATGTCCAAGCGCTCTTGGCAAATTGCGTTTCTTGGCCCACCTACCATTTCCATCCATTATAATTGCAATATGTTTCGGTATTCTAGACATGTCTAAATTAAAGTCATTATTTAGATCTTTATTTTTTTTAAAAAAAGCGAATAATTTTTTCAATAAAATTCTCTCCTTTTTATTGTTATAGTATAATTTTAAATAGAACCTGCATAACTGCAGGTTCTATTTAAAATTATATACTAAACTACCATTATTTCCTTTTCTTTAGTATCTATTAATTTATCTATTTCTTTAATAAATTTATCTGTTTCCTTTTGGATGGTATCTTCTGATTTTTTAACTTCATCTTCCGTAACTTCATTGTTTTTTTTCAAAGCTTTAATTCTATCATTAGCATCTCGCCTAATAGATCTTATGGCTATTTTAGCATCTTCTCCTGCTTTTTTAACAGTTTTAATTAAATTTTTTCTTGTTTCTTCAGTAAGTTCAGGAATGATCAATCTAATTGCCGTTCCATCATTTGATGGATTTAATCCTAAATCAGATTTTAATATAGCTTTTTCTATATCTTTCATAGAGGATTTATCCCAAGGTTGAATGAGTAACACTCTAGGTTCTGGCGCTGAAATATTTGCTAGCTGACTTAATTGCATAAGACTACCGTAGCATTCAACATGAATCCTATCTAACATTGTAGGATTTGCTCTTCCAGCTTTCATACTTGCAAACTCGTGTTTTAAAACGTTAATTGACTTATTCATTTTTTCATCAGCAATATTAATAATTTCCTTAATCATAGAATTCCCTCCATATTATTATGATTCTCTAGTACATGCGGATACTAAAGTACCAATTTTTTCTCCTAAAATTGCTCTTATTATATTTTCAGGTTTATCAAGTCCAAAAACTAATATAGGTATATTGTTGTCCATACATAACGATGTAGCTGTAGAATCCATAACTTGAAGTCCTTTTTCAAGCACATTAATATAACTTAAATTATCAAATTTCTTCGCATCATTATATTTATGAGGATCCTTATCATAAACTCCATCAACTTTTTTAGCAAGCAAAATTACTTCTGCTTCTATTTCTGCTGCCCTAAGTGCTGCTGTTGTATCTGTTGAAAAATATGGATTACCTGTGCCTGCTGCAAATATAACAACTCTACCTTTTTCTAAATGTCTCATAGCCCGTCTTCTAATAAATGGTTCTGCTACTTCCTTCATCTCAATGGCAGTTTGTACTCTAGTATTTACGCCTAGATTTTCCAAAGAATCTTGAAGTGCTAAAGCATTAATACAAGTTGCCATCATTCCCATATAATCTGCAGTAGTCCTGTCCATACCTTCACCACTTCTACCACGCCATATATTTCCACCACCAACAACTATTCCTATTTCAACACCTAGCTTTACCAGTTCCTTTATTTGAATTGCTATCTCATTTGTAATTTCAAAGTCTATCCCAAATCCTTTTTCACCAGCTAAAGCTTCTCCAGAAATTTTCAACATAATTCTTTTATATTTAGCAACCTCCATAAACACTATACCTCCAAATTTAAAGTATTATCTATTTCAAAAAAGAGAACACTCAGTGTTCCCCTTAATTGTTATTTACCTTGCACTTGTCTTTGAACTTCTTCAGCAAAGTTTTCTTCTTTCTTTTCTATACCTTCGCCTCTTTCAAATCTTGCAAATCTTGTTATCTTTATATCAGCACCAAGTTTTTTAGATTCTTCTTGAAGATATTTTGTAATAGTATAATCAGAGTTTTTAACCCATATTTGTTCAACTAAACAAACTTCTTTATAGTATTTACTTACTCTACCCATAACCATTTTTTCAACAATTTTCTCTGGTTTTCCTTCATTTAAAGCTTGAACTCTATATATTTCTTTTTCTTTTTCTAAAGTTTCATGATCAACGCATGTATTATCTAAGAATAGTGGATTAGCAGCTGCAACTTGCATTGCAACATCTTTAGCAATCTGAACTAATACATCATCTTGTTTTTCACAAGCTAGTTCAACTAAAACACCTATTCTTCCACCACCGTGGATATAGCTTTGAACTACGCCATTATCAATAGAAAACTTTTCAAATCTTCTTACAGACATGTTCTCACCAAGTCTTGCTATTAAACCAGTAACAGCTTCTGAAATAGTTTTTGATTCGTCAGCTATGTATTTTTCAGAAACTAATTCATCAACAGTAGTTGATGTAGTTTGTGCTACTTGCATTGCTATATTTTTTGCTAAGGCAACAAATTCTTCATTAGCAGCAACGAAGTCTGTTTCACAGTTAACTTCTACAACCGCTCCAACCTTCATATCTTCTGAAATAAATGTACATACTAATCCCTCAGCCGCTATTCTTCCAGCTTTTTTCGCTGCTGCAGCTAATCCCTTTTCTCTTAAAAGTTCAATGGCTTTATCTATATCACCATCTGTCTCACTTAGAGCTCTTTTACAATCCATCATTCCAGCCCCAGTTCTTTCTCTTAACTCTTTAACCATGCTTGCACTAATCATTATTATTTCCTCCTATTCCTATCTAATTTAAAAGGTAAATGAAAGAATTAACTTCCACCTACCCCTCAACTGTTATATCAATAATTATCTTATTAGATAAATATAGTTACTATTATTCAGCTAATTGCTCACCTTGTCTTGCTTCTATAATAGCATCAGCTAATCTCTCAGTTATTAATTTAACTGCTCTTATAGCATCATCGTTACCTGGAATTACATAATCAACTTCATCTGGATCACAGTTAGTATCAACTATTGCGATTACAGGAATTCCAAGAATTTTGGCTTCTGAAATTGCATTCTTTTCTTTTCTTGGATCTACAACAAATAGAGCTCCAATTCTGTTAGCATCCATACTTCTGATTCCGCCTAAGTTCTTTTCTAGTTTTTCTCTTTCATTTTTAAGTTTGCTAACTTCTTTTTTAGGAAGAACTTCAAATACTCCATCTTCTTCCATTTTATATAGTGATTCTAATCTTGCTATTCTTGTTTTAATTGTCTTGAAGTTTGTTAACATTCCGCCTAACCATCTATTGTTTACAAAATGCATTCCTGATCTTATAGCTTCGTCTTTAATTGCTTCTTGAGCTTGTTTTTTTGTTCCTACAAATAAAACGTCTTTACCTTCTTCTGATACAGATTTTATGAAATCATATGCCTCATCGATTTTTCTAACTGTTTTCTGTAAATCGATAATATATATTCCGTTTCTTTCTGTAAATATGTACGGAGCCATTTTAGGATTCCATCTTCTAGTTTGATGTCCGAAGTGAACACCTGCTTCTAATAATTGTTTCATTGAAATAACTGCCATTAATAATAACCTCCTTGGTTTTTACCTCCATTACCATCATCTTACTGAAGACCACTCACCGGGACCCTTCCATAATTAAGTAATGTGTGTATTTTCTTACCTATGTAGTATATCATAAGGTAATAATGTATTCAATAAAAACTTTCAATAAAATTAAAAGCTTTTATACATTTAAAATAATAATG
>CALJTN010000167.1 GCA_937976175.1 uncultured Clostridiaceae bacterium
ATTGATGAATTAACCTATATCCACAATAAGGCAACAGGCTTTGAAAATCACCTGTATCAAGTAAGTTTAAGTGATTTTAATGGAGATATAGATGCCTTCGAAGCAGACCTTAAAAAAGTTATCTGTGATATGAAAAATAAAAAGCCAGTAAATAGAAAGCTGCGCCTTGGATACATAGGGGTTCCTCCTATGACTGGAGATATCTATGAATTCGTTGAGACGCTTGATGCTAGTTTTGTATACAATGAGGTTCAAAGAGAATTTGCTTTTCCGAGAGCAGATAAAGCCTTAAATATCTTTGAACAATATTATGACTATACTTATCCTTATGATACTGAATTTAGAATTAAAGAATTACAAAAGCAAATTCAGGAAAGAAAATTAGATGGCATAATTCACTACACCCAAGCCTTCTGCTATAGAGCAGTAGAAGACATTATTTTAAAAGAAAAATTGGATATCCCAATATTAAATATAGAAGGTGACAAATTAAATATCTTAGATGCAAGAACAAAACTTAGATTAGAAGCTTTTCTTGATATGCTATTAGATTCAACGACATTACAGCATCGAAGATGATGATTCAAAGGAGACTAAAAAATGAGAGTGCTAGGTATAGATCTTGGAAGCCGAGAGGTTAAAATTGTTTTAATGGAAGACAATAAGATAATACAAAAGAAGAAGGTAAGTACCATGAGTTTTTACAGAGATTACTGCGATTTTGATGGTAAGGTTATTGTAAATCTAGAAAAGCTTGATATTGGACAAATTGATAAGGCGGTATCTACAGGCTATGGAAAAAACAACACCGATTTAAAGCTGTTTACACCAATTAATGAAATAAAAGCTCATGTGTATGGAGGAATGTATCAAACTGACTTAAAGGATTTTATACTTTTAGACGTAGGTGGACAAGATGTTAAGGTGGTAAAAGTGGAAAAAGGCATTACTACGGATTTAGAACTTAATGAAAAGTGTGCTGCTTCCTGTGGTAGATATTTAGAGAATATGGCAAATGTACTTGAAATATCCCTTGATGATATGAGTAATTATCATGAAAATCCTATAGAACTTAATTCAACCTGCGCCGTGTTTTCTGAGTCAGAGTTAATTGGCAAAATAGCTGAAGGCGTAAGCATGGAACGTTTGTGTTCCAGTGTTAACTATTCTCTCTACAAGAGGCTTCAACCTCTTTTACGCAAATTTAGAGGTAAAAAATTAGTTTTAACTGGCGGAGTTGCTAATAACACTGCAATAAAAAAGTATCTAAAAGAAGATTATGAAGAGATAGTCTCCATTGAAGAACCCCAATTTAACGGCGCCATTGGCTGCTGCTATTATGGAAGTGAATTTTTATAACTATTCAGCTATAATTTAAAATATCCCATGAAGGTTCAGCATTTAGGATGCTAAACAATTAATAATTGATTAGTGCCTATGAGGAATGCAGAAGGGTTGATAGTAGAACATTTGTTAACAGAGTCTAAGTTTATTCCATCTGTCACACTCCTAAATGCTTTCACCTTCATTAATATGATTTATCTATATGAATATAAGTTAAATTATCTGTATAAAAGCAGGCTATAAAAAAGCACCTTGTCTTCAAATATTTTATGTTTCTGACAGTAAAGTGATAATACTAAATTTATGCCACCAAAAGAGGCAAGAAATCTCTTTAGGCGAAACTTCTGAAATACCCACAATTTTATATTAAAGAACTTAGATGCAACCTCTTTTTTAGATTATTATATAAGCAAAGAATGTAAAATATCATGAGGAATACTTATTACTGCAAATCCCTTACTACCTTTGACAAACTCTATAGAGAAAGAAACTAATATAATTTCATAATCCTCAGTAGAAGATTTAAGGTTTGCTGAGCTTAACAGCATCTGAGTTGTAATATATTTAGGAAGAAGTATGTTAATATTATTAGCTATACTATTAAGAAACTCCTTTGTAATCTCTTGTTGATTTTCAAACTCACCATATATATGAACATAAGTTGATGAATAAGGACTTTCATATTTAATTACCCCTATACTATTAGCATTAATTATCAGTGTTTTGAATTCGCTCATAGTAATATCTTCAACTGTTAGTAACTCAATAGCGCAATCTTCTTTGAGATGGCTAGACATAGAAATAGATAATTCTTCTGAAATCCAGGTAAATTTATCTTTTAAATACATAAGTACTTTTTCTTCTATCATATTAGAGGGTCTAGTAACTGGGTGTTCCTCTCTATTAATACCCTCATCTTTAGTTGCCTTAAAGAAATTGTAAATTAACTCATCTTGTCCATCTTCTTTTATAATTTTATATATGAATGTATCAATTTCTTCTTGTTTTAATGATATATTAAAATCAATATTTTGCGAACTATTTTTGAGCATTTTAGAAACACACTCTATTCTTTTTAAATCAACATTGTAATTGTCATCAAAGCTTCTTATAACTGCATTTATTAACCTGTGGCTTGACAATGGCTTTAAAACAAAATCACTTGCGCCTACCTTTATACTTTCTAGAATAATAGAAGCATTATTCATTGCAGAACACATAATTATTCTTGCATTCTTATGTTTTTCAGTAATTCTTTTTGCTGCATCTATTCCATCCATTTTAGGCATTACAATGTCCATTATTACAAGATCAGGTTTTAGTTCCTCATAAGCAATAATAGCTTCTTGTCCATTAGTTGCTTCCCCAACTACCGTATAGCCATATCCCTCTATAATGTTTTTAATTATTATCCTTACAAGTGCTAAATCATCAACAATGAGTACCTTTCTACCATTTAGCTTTGACTCATCAGCATTAACAATTTCCGAAATTCGTTTTTCCAAAAGAATAGAACTATCCATAAGCCTATCTATTTCGTTATGTAATTTAATACGTTTTTTCTCTAGCATCTCTTTAAGTTTTT
This sequence comes from uncultured Clostridiaceae bacterium, assembly GCA_937976175.1. Classification (GTDB taxonomy): domain Bacteria; phylum Bacillota; class Clostridia; order Clostridiales; family Clostridiaceae; genus Clostridium_AD. The sequence continues at coordinate 2,930 of CALJTN010000167.1, forward strand.
GGTTATTTCTATTTTTTATTAATCCTTTAATTTCATATAGTGTGAAACCATATTGTTTCAACTCCATTATAAAAGTAATATCTTTTATTTGCTCATCTGAATAATACCTATATTGATTACTATTCTCTATAAAGCTTGGCTTAAGAAGCTCTATTTCATCATAATACCTTAAAGTATTAGCGGATATATTAACTATTTTTGAAATTTCACCAATTGTGAACACAATAATCAACTCCTGTTTTATATAACATATTTGATAATGTTTAAGTATATTATAAGCCTTACCGTAACACTAAGGTCAATATAAAATATAAAGTTCATTACTGCTAATTTTTTTAGTAACAACTATAATTAAGTAAATGCTACTTTGGTATAGCATTATAAATATAATGCTAACAAATGGTAAAATAATTTTCACTTTTTAACAACATTTTGGAAGCTTCAAGTCTGCCATATTCTATAAGTAGCAGTTGATTAGCCTAAGAAGGTTACAGGTTGCAATCTAAATCTGCTTCCAAAGTTGTTAATATTGCAGCTTCAAAGAAAACGATTTAACTGACATAACCTAAAATTGAATACAAAAAAGAAAGTATACATCACTTAACTACACGAATCACAGTTATAGTAATACATACTTTTATTATTTAATTCCTTATTTACAACTTGCCACTTGCCACCTGGGTGGCACCTTCATGTTCCAAAAGCCATTGCTTTCTATTAAGCCCCCCTGCATATCCGGTTAAACTCTTATTAGCGCCAATAACCCTATGACAAGGAATAATTATACTTATTAGATTTTTACTATTAGCATTACCAACTGCTCTTGTTGCCTTTTCATTACCTATTTGTATTGCTTGCTCTTTATATGACCTTGTCTCACCATAAGGTATTTGCGTTAAAGCCTTCCAAGCTCTTTTTTGGAATTCCGTTCCCTCTACTTCACACTTGATATCAAAATCTTTTCGTGTTCCTTTAAAATACTCATCAAATTGTTTAATAGCTTCTCTTAAAATTTCTGTATCTTCTGCGTTTTCCTTTGTTTCCTCTACAAACATAGCAGATATTATTCCATCCTCAGAAGTTATTATTTCCAATATTCCAATGGGTGAATTATAATATCCATAATATTTTTTAGTCATATAGCCACCTCCACAAATAAAATGTAACATATGCCTGCCAGCCTTCCCAATTTACTGATAATTTCTGTATCTCCTGGAATGTAGGTTTTCTATCTAATCCTAAAATACCTTTTAATGCATTATGAATTCCCACATCTGCTATAGGGAAAGCATCATTTATGTCAAAGCATTTCATAATTGTATAGTCTGCAGTCCAGTTTCCTACTCCTCTAATTGATACTAATCTCTTTTTCAATTTTTCATAATCCACTTCTAATGCTAATTCTTCTTTTCTAATAATACCTTCATTAAAAAGTTTAGCAATGCCAATTATATATTCAGCCTTTCTTGTAGTGAATTGTAGTAGCTTTAAGTCTTCAATTTCAAGGTTTGAGATAACATCTGGTGTAGGAAATAAGAAATATTCCTCGCTATCATATATCATCTTTTCTCCATAACATTCAACCAGTCTCTTCTTTAATGTATATGCAAACTTTAGATTTATCTGTTGACCAATAATCGCCCAACATATAGCTTCAAACATATCGTTTATTTTTACAATTCTTAGTCCTTTATATTTTTCAATTAAAAGTTTAATAATTGAATCCTTCTCTGCTAATTCGTAAAAAGATGTTAAATCTGTGCCTAAATCAAACATATCCCATAAATACTTGGCCACTTGTGCCCGAGTCCACTCTGGTGGAATACGATCCATGAAGGTTACCTTTAATTTTTTAATTCCCAAGGATATTTTAATTACTACATTTATATCTTCGAACTTGAGTAATTTATAGAAATCCCCATCTTTAATTTTATGCAGGCATTCTACATCAGATCTATTTAAATAAACCATACAATGTCCAAAACTGAACTCCTCAGGTACATCAAGTTCTATATATTCCTTAAAATCCTTCCACTTTATTTCATTGTTTAACAACATTTTGGAAGCTTCAAGTCTGCCCTCTTCTATAAGTGACAGTTGATGATTTAATTCTATTTTTTCTAACCTGTATACCACCATATGATAAATTCTATTATTGAAATAGCCCTTATCACAGGCTCTATTTATCTCAGTGAAATTACATTTTTCTAATAATTTAATTGATTTAATATTATGCTCTTCTGTAAACGCATCTATTGCTTTTAACTTCATAACATTAAAACCATATTCAACTACACTTAATAATGCTTCTTTCATTAGTCCTTTACCTTGAAACCCGGGAATAATTCCATACCCTAATTCCCCACTTTCTTGTTCCATATTAATATTCCAAATTGAAATTGTGCCGATAAGCTTTTTTGACTCTTTGTATTCAATTGCCCAAATAATCCACTTTTTATCATCAACACCTTTATTCATGTTATCAATATAAACTTTTGTTTCATGAGTATTTTCTTCTAGTTTCGTATCAACATACTCATTCATTCGTGGATCTTTTCTCATATCAAATAAATCATTAATGTCATCATAATCCATTCTTCGTAATATTAGATTTTTCGTTTCAAGCATAGGAAATGGCATAAAATTTATCATTTTTAACACCTACTCAATTAATTAGTTTCTTTATGATTTCATCTTCTAAATTTTTTATCTTCTCTATATACTACAAACAGCAAGCCCTTTACTATCCTTTGATAACAATTGACTTGCTGTTCTTTTATATTATTAGATATAAGGCATCTTCAAAAATAACTAGCTAGTATTCTACTCATTTTTGAAGACAGACATAATTAATTATTAATCATCATCTGCGATGCTGCAATATTAACGACTTCAGAATGAGAATATCAATTATCAATTGTTATTCTCATTCTGAAATGTCGTTAATAGTACAGACTTTCCGTTGGATATTCAGCATCACAAGTTATGTCTATACCAAGTTTTCTAAAGGTTTGCTCATCATTTGTGCTAACAATTGTAGTTGAGTGAGCTTGACATCCCTTTAGCATAGTTAACTTATCCATGGCTACCTTTGCTGTTGGGTTTGTAGCCGCACATATACTAAGCGCAATGAGCACATCCTCACAATCTAAGGCTGGTTTCTTACTACCTAGTGTTTTTGATTTTAAGTTTATAATTGGCTCAAGTATAACTGGCGAAATAAGATGAATTTCATCAGATATCTTGGCAAAATATTTAACAGCATTTAAAACCGTAGCTGCTGCTGCATCCATTACTTCTGAGCTTTTACTAGTTAATATTGTTCCATCATTAAGCTCTATTGCTATAGCTGGGCAAGTTTCGTTTTTACACGAAGATAGCTTTAATGCAGCTGAATACTCTCTTGCAGGTATAACAACTTTTCTATCCTGCTCCTTTAGATTTAGTTCTCCCATAATAAGTTTTATTCGTTCAAAGGCTTCCTTATCAACATACCCTTTTTTATACTCACAGCCTGTTTTGAAATACCTACTTATTATCTCTTGTCTAGATGCTTCTTTGATAACCTCATCATCAGTAATTCCAAAACCTACTCTATTAACTCCCATATCCGTTGGGGATTTATAAACAGCATCTGCTTCTGTTATCTTTTCTATAATTCGTCTAAGTACAGGGAAGGTTTCAATATCACGATTATAGTTTACAGAAACCTTATTATAAGCATCAAGGTGGAAGGAATCCAGCATGTTTACGTCATTAAGATCTACTGTTGCCGCTTCATAAGCTATGTTTAATGGATGCTTTAGTGGAACATTCCATACTGGGAAAGTCTCGAATTTTGAATACCCAGCAGCTCTACCTTGCTTATGTTCATGATAAAGCTGACTAAGACAAGTAGCAAGCTTCCCACTTCCAGGACCCGGTGCTGTTACAACAACAATAGATTTCGTTGTTTCAATATATGGATTTTTACCATAACCTTCATCACTTACAATTGCATCTACATCTGTAGGATATCCTTTAGTTGCCCTATGTTTATATACCTTTATGCCTCTACGCTCAAGTTTATTTATAAAAATCGTAGTTGCTGGTTGGCCGTCATATCTAGTGATTACAACACTATTTACATCAAGCTCATAAGCACGTAAGTCATCAATTAATCTTAAAACATCCACATCATAAGTAATGCCAAAGTCCCCTCTTATTTTGTTTCTTTCGATATCCCCTGAATATACGCAAATAATAACTTCAACTTTTTCTTTTAATTTATGTAGTAGCTTAATTTTTGCGTTTTCATCAAAACCCGGTAAAACTCTTTTTGCATGAAGATCATGTAAAAGTTTTCCACCAAACTCCAAATATAACTTGTCGTAGTCATTAACTCTTTCTAAAATATACTTTGATTGCTCTTCTAAGTACTTCTTATGATCAAATCCTATTTTCATTTTTACTCCTCCTTAGTAACGGTGTTTTTTACATTTTTTATAACAAATATTTCCTCATAATTTTTACAAATAAATATGCTTTTACAACTTTCTATTATTACACAATTAAAGTTTAAAGTAAACTTTAATTTGACATACCTAATAAATTATAGTAGACTTAATGATATTATAAAACCTAATAAGACAGTTCTAAACCATCCTGTCTATAAACAAAACTAGGACGTGACTACCGTTTTAGGTAGCTTTTTTTGTTTA
>CALJTN010000168.1 GCA_937976175.1 uncultured Clostridiaceae bacterium
CAGAGCCTTCAGGCGCAGGTCTCTAAAGCGCAGGGCATTCGAGTGGTGTGCAATCTCCAGCGCGGTACGGAGCCGCCTTTCTCGCTCCAAGTGCGCTTCGGCGACGCCTGCGCGCTGACCACGCAGCTCGAGCGGCTGAACCTGATTTTGGAGATAGGTTCTAAAAACCATCTATTTAAAAAACCATTCATATTTGACGCCGCTAATAAATCCTGAAAACTTTCGCTTTTAGGGTACGCAGGAATTAAATTTAAAGTTATACCAATAGGTTTTTTAAACCCAAGTTTATGATATAAACCTACAGCCATTCCATGTGAAATTAGTAAATGATGGGCTGTCTTAAGAGCTGCAGAAATATCTTTTTTCCCAGGAGCATGATGTCCTAATGCATTTGATAAAATAGAAGCACACCAAGGTTCATTATGAGTAATCCACATGTCTGCTAAGTGGTCAAGTTCTACAAAACACGCTTTAGCATATTCTAAAAACATATCAGCGCATTCTCTTATTTCCCATCCCCCCATATCTTGAAGCCATTGTGGCAAATCCCAATGGTAAAGAGTTATAGCAGTGCTGATACCCTTCTCCTTAAGCGACCTAAGAAGATTTTTATAAAACTCCATCCCTTTTGGGTTATAGCTACCCTGTGCCGGAAAAATTCTTGGCCATGCTATTGAAAGTCTATAGCAATCTACACCTAGTTCACTAATAATGCTAACATCCTCTTTATATCTATGATAGTGATCGCAAGCAATATCACCATTTTCCCCATTAAACACCTTACCTTCTGCCTTACAGAAAGTATCCCATATGGAAGCAGTTCTTCCATCCTCATCAATAGCACCTTCAATTTGATAAGAAGATGTGGCTACTCCAAAAATAAAATTTTCATCAAAATTCATGATTTCCCTCCCTTATCGTTTAAGTCAAGTTCTTTGAAACTTCATTAACCTACTGTTCTTATCCTTAAATGCGAGTGCAACTATTCCTTACTATGAGCTTTGTAGGAATCCGAACTTCACAGGGCATATCCATAGTGTCATTTTCAATTAGCTTAATCAGTGTGTCACAGGCCTTTTGCCCTATTTCTTTTCTGTCCTGTTCTATAGTTGTAAGCGATGGCGAAATAGCGCCAGTATAAATTAAATTATCAAAGCCTATAATGGACAAATCCTCTGGAATTCTAAAACCTTGCTTTTCAAACATTCTCATTGCTGAGCAAGCCGCTTCATCATAGGCAATATAAACTGCTGTAGGCAAATCCTCTAAGCTTTGCTGCAAGAGCTTAGTAGCAGCTTTAGCACCAGCATCTTCCATAAAGTATTCAGCTTCCACAAAGTATTTAGGGTTTTCCTCAAGTCCTTTAAGCTTTAAAAACTCTTTGTAGGCAGCATATCGCTCCATACCTGCTAAACTTGAAAGGGAACAGGCAATATGGGCTATTTTTCTATGACCAAGAAAGTAAAGGTATTCTAGTGCCTGCATAGTTCCCATTCGATTGTCAGAAATTATGGTATATTTACTAGGGTATACCATTTCTACAGAAACACATTTAATATTACTTGATAAAACACACTGAATTTCCTCAGTATGCCTAGCACCTGCTGCTAGCAGCACTCCATCCACGCCTCTGTATAAGCAGTGTTCTAGGTAGGAGGCATCCTTATTCCCAAGTCTTTTGTTTATAAAAACTACATCATAACCATTCTCCCCTGCTCGCATTTGAAAGTTCTGTAAAATTTCACCAAAGTGAGGATGAGCAATTCCTGTGCCTACATCCTCGGAAAAAAGAACACCTAAAAGCCAGGTCTTTTTTGTTACAAGGGATCTTGCATTGTTGTTTGGAGTATATTCTAATGCCTGCGCAACCTCCATTATTTTTTTATATGTTTTTTTATTTACTCCACTGTAATTATTAAAAGCCTTTGACACAGTTGCAGGTGAATATCCCGCCATTTTTGCAATATCGTATATTGTAACCATCTGTCCTACCTCGTTTCCTTAAGTTAATATTTATATTATACACCAAATTATTCCTTCACTGAACCCATTGCAATTCCACTTACAATATACTTTGAAAAAATAGCATAGACTATTATTATGGGTACAATAGATACTGCAAGTCCTAAGTATATGCTTCCGTATTCCGTCCTATAAGTGTCGCCTCTCAAAGTTTGCACCAGCATTGGCAACGTATATTTGGACATTTTAGATATCATAATAAAAGGAGTAAAAAAATTATTCCACGATGCAACAAATGCAAATATGCCCATTGTAAATGCGCCTGGCCTTGCTATAGGTAGCATTACTTTGTGAAATATTCCAATTTCACTGCAACCATCTATTCTAGCTGCATCTATCAGGTCTTTTATTATTACCGCTTCAAGGTACTGCTTGGCGAAAAATATTGCCCCAGGTGCGGCAATTGCTGGCAGTATTAAAGGAATATACGTATTTGTAAGTTTTAAATAAGACATATAACGATAAAAACCTATTATTGAAACCTGTGTAGGTACCATCACAAGAATTAATACAAAGCCATATAAAAACTTTCTATATGAAAACTCATACACATGAATTGCATAGGCAAACATCATGGAGAAATATACTGTCAAAACCGTAACGGATACTGAGATTATAGCGCTATTATAAAAACCTCGAACTATACTAAAGCCTCTATTAGTTAAGTTTTCCCAATTTGCTACAAGGTTACTACTTGGTATGAGGCTGATACCCTGTTGAATCTCTGCAGTTGAACGGGTAGCATTTACAATTAAAATCCATATAGGCAAAATACATATAATAAGTAAAATAGTTAACACTGTATATACGAAAATACGCAACAGTCGAGTTCTTACAGTATAATTCATGTTACAGCTCCTTTCCCACTGTTTTCACTACTTTCTTCATGGTTTTTTTCTCTATATAAGGGTCTTTTTCACTGAGCATTTTCATAATTAGGAGTGCAGCCGCACAGGTAATTATGAATATAATAACCCCCACACAGGCAGCCACACCAATGTGCCCCTTGTTACTAGAAAACTTCATATACATAAGTACATTCATAGTCATAATAGAGCCACTAGGAGAGCCGCGTCCATCCGTTAGCATATATGGTATATCAAACATTTGCATACCACCTACTAGAGATGTGATCAAAATATAAACTAGTACTGGTTTTAAAAGTGGTAGTGTTATCTTTCTAAACATTTGCAAAGTGCTTGCTCCGTCAACCATGGCAGACTCATAATAGGTGGGAGAAATAGAAGTCATTCCAGCCATTAATACTATTATTGTTGAACCAAACCACATCCACCACTGTACAAAAATTACAATAGACTGTGTCCATTCAGTGCTACGAAAGAAGTCCATTGCACCTTCCATAATGCCAGACCGCACTGATAATTGGTTTACAGGCCCATAGAAGGAAAAAAGATTAAAAAATAAAACAGCAATTGTTACTGGCATTAAAAGATTAGGAAGATAATATATAGTACGCCATAAGCCTACGAATTTTATCTTAAGTCTATTGTTTGTGAACCATACGGATAAAAGCATGGCAATGCCTAATTGTGGTATAAAATTCAACATCCAAATCTTCCAGGTGTTAGCCAAGGCTTTTAAAAAATATGCATCTGAAAGTATACTTTTAAAATTATTAAAGCCTATTATTTTGTAGCCTTTACTCATCATAGTCATATTAGTAATGCTTAAATAAAAAGTATATATTAGCGGATAAAGACTAAATAATAAAAATCCAATGATAAAGGGAGCAGTAAAGAGATATCCATAATGCTTCTTGCTCAATTTATTACTACTCTTTTTTCTTAACTCTATATTCTCAGACAAGGTAAGCACACCCTTTCCTATTTCATACTAAATTAGAACAAAATCTGCGACGTTTAAACGGCGCCGCAGATTTTGTTTATAGTAATTTACTTTACTTCTATATCAGGTAATGCAGTTTTAACAGCATCCTTAAACTCTTTCATTGCCCCTTCTTTTGTTGTTTTACCGGAGGCATAATTGCTAAGTGGGTCATTTAGTGAACGCTGAATAGCATCATCAGACGCTTGAATAAGCTTTAAGCTAATATTTGGGGCTGCAGTTGCAAAGCCTTTATAAGAATTTTGTCCTGCTAGGAATTTAGTAGTTTCTGCTTCATCAAATTTAGGCATTATTTCCTCAACTACCTTTTGGCTGGATACAAAGTCGCCAGCACCCTGAGCTAGTTTATCTCCTATAGTTGGGTCAATTTTTCTCAAATATTCATTTGTGTATACACCAGTTGCCCAGTTTTTAAGAGTATCAGCATCTAAAGTAGCGAATTTTATAAATTCTTCAGCTATATCTAAATTTTTAGCATCCTTTAGTGCACCAATCCATGTACCACCCCATTGATATGGCACAGGACCACTAATGCATGCCCAGTCTCCAGCAGTATCTTTCCCTACAGTTTTCGCAGTTGTTGCGCCTTCTGCTTTCACTTCCTTTGGAGTGGAATTAGGCATTAACACATATGGAAGTCCCCATGTTGGAAGTAAATATGAAAATACTTGTTTGGGATTTCCTTTTGCATCAACTAGCGAATCATTCATGCCTGCAAACCATCCTTCTTGCCATTGATTTGCTTGAGCCTCATAACCATTTTTTCTAAAGGATTTCGCAGTATCTAGTAGTTCATCAACTTTAGGATCTATAACAAGCTTGTCATCTACCACCCATGGTGATTTTCGATTTGCAAAGAATAAATTTGTAAAGTCTCCTGCTGAGCCTACCATGTAAGTGTTGCCCTTTGATTTTTCTTTAATCGTCTTTGCAGCTGCTTCAAATTTAGTCATATCTGAAACCAATTCCTGAATAGCAGCTGGGTCGTCCGTTCCAAAATATTGTTTAGCAAGGCTTCTGCGATAAAACATTGCTCCCGGTGTTGCCTGATAGGAAAATGCCTTTGTTACGCCTTCATATGTCCCAATATCAATGGTAAACTGATAAGTTCCAAGGTCTTTTGCCAGCGGCAGTAAGTTTGAAACATCTGCTAGGTAATCACTCTCTACATATTCTCTTACAAATGCAGCTTCAAGGGATAATACATCAGGAACATCTCCAGATTGGAGTGTTGATTTAAGTTTTGTTTGAAATTCACCATTTGTCATAGGAATCATAGTATATTCAATTTTCACATCTGGGTACTTTTCTTGAAAAGCTAGAACCATTGTTCTTAATTCATCTGTAAAGGACCAAATTTTAAGGGTCTTTTGAGTCTTAGTAGTATTCTCTGTAGTCGTAACAGTGTCTTTAGGAACAGGATCTTCTTTAGCTACATTTTTCCCACATCCAGAAAGTAAGCCAAATGACATCAAGCATGCTAGCACTAGGGCCATTGTCTTTTTCATTATTTCTACCCCCTATTAAAATTAGTTTTTAATATTGCATCTGTATAGAAACCTATTTCTATACTATGGGTTAATATTACCATATAAGTAAACATATTACAATAATTTTCCAATAGATTACACCATGATATTTTCGAAATATTTCATTTTATTTACTGAAAAAAGTACATTGCCTTACATAATATTCATCTTTTATCAATGCATTGTAGCTAATTGAATCGAAAAATATATTTCGAAACCGGTTTCTATATTCCTTTGAATAATGTCCATAATAAAAAAGGGCTAATTATCATGCCCTTTTCTATAAACATATATTATAAAGTTTTTCTTGATATCAGAACGCCAATCTAATGCTTTTTAATTAGGTACCACAAAAAGTTCTGTAAGGTCGCTTTTGTTTCTCAGGAAGTGTAGCATAATTAGCCTGCTCTGGTGAGTACTCATAGGGCCTTGAAAGAACCTCAAGAAGATTCTCCATCACGCTGTAGTCTCCTTCTGTCACTGCGGCTTCTAGTGCAGCTTCTACCCGGTGGTTACGAGGGATTATGGCTGGATTACTCCTTTGCATCAACTGCTGAGAGTCTACTTTTGATTCCTGTTGCCTACTTAATCTTGCCTGCCATTGCTCGTGCCACTGTGTAAATTCTGTGGTGCCAAAGAGGACAGTATCGGAACAGGTATCAAAAGTTAATGCGCGGAAGGTATTAGTATAATCCGCAGCATGATTCTTCATTATACTGAGGAGACCTTCAATAAGGGATTCATCCTCTGCCTCTTTGTTAAATATTCCAAGTTTTGCTCTCATTCCTATGAGCCAATTACTATAGTACAACTTAGTAAAATCTGAAATCGCATCCTGGGCCAGTTTCAAAGCCTGTTCTTGATTTTCATGTAGCAGTGGTAATAAGGTTTCTGCAAAACGTGCCAAATTCCACGCGGCAGCATGTGGCTGATTGCCATAGGCATAGCGGCCTTGAGTGTCAATGGAACTGAATACCGTTGCCGGGTCGTAGGCATCCATAAAAGCACAAGGTCCATAATCAATAGTTTCTCCACTAATGGTCATGTTGTCGGTGTTCATCACCCCATGAATAAAACCAACTAGCTGCCATTTGGCAATCAACATAGCCTGACGCTTAATCACTTCCTGCAGTAGAAAAAGATATGGATTCTCGGTAGCACCAACTTCTGGAAAATGACGTTTTAGTGTATAGTCAGCTAAGTGCCGAAGCTCCTCAGTAGTTCCCCATTTAGAAACGTATTGAAAGGTACCCACACGCAAATGGCTGGCAGCCACACGGGTGAGAATTGCCCCAGGCTGGCGTGTTTCGCGAATTACTGTCTCTCCTGTTGTCACCACCGCTAGACTGCGAGTGGTGGGTATACCAAGTCCATGCATTGCTTCGCTAATGATGTATTCTCGTAGCATGGGTCCTAGTGCTGCTCGACCATCGCCTCCGCGTGAATATGGTGTTCTACCTGAACCCTTCAGCTGAATATCAAACCTCTCATCTAGAGGAGTGATTTGCTCGCCAAGTAGCACAGCTCTGCCGTCGCCCAGCATTGCAAAATGACCGAATTGATGTCCTGCATAAGCCTGTGCAAGGGGTAAAGATCCTTGGGGAATCTGGTTCCCTGCAAGCACCTCTACGCCATCTTCACTTTGTAGTGCCCCGGCATTAAGCCCTAGGGATGTTGTCAAAGGATTATTGACAATGATTAACTTTGGTGAGCGTACTGGAGTTGGCTTCTGACTAGTAAAAAATGATTTCGGAAGGTTGGCATAACTGTTGTCTAGTTTCCAGCCTGTTTCTATTAAGTTTTTTTCCTTTGTGGTCATATTTTACCTCCTTTTGTAGTTTTGTATGTTAGTTTTTTCTTTTACATAAAACAAAAATCATAAAAACCTATGATTTTTTAGTTATCAACTTTTTATATAATTATAATCGGTTCCTTTTAGTGTCTACTTCTAATAACTTTTTATACGATTTCTTAATTTCAAAGTACTGTATCATTGATAGTAAGGCTCCTTAAATATCTACCTTCACCCTTTGCAAAAGGTGGCGACGAAACAAAACCTTCCTTTATTAAGTACTCATTAGCTGCTCCAAGAATTTGATGCCATAATTCATTGGCTATTTCCTTAATATCTACACTATGTTTTACAGAGGTTGAATCTGCTGCATTAACGTGAAAATTTTTAAATACCTCTTCTACAAGTGCGAAGTAAAAAAATAAACTCCCCATCATTTTATGCTAAATTCCCATTAAATAACGTGGAGCTACATATTTATTATCCTATATCCTTTATTTCTATATTGTGGGCACCCCTTCTTTATCCTCCTTAATCAGAAATTCCTCCCTTAATAATATCTTAATGTTTCTACTTAAAAGGTTATAACTAGGAATCATGGATATTTCTTCAAGTTTTTTAATTGTACCTTCTGCTAGACTTTCCAAAGATACCTTATCTAAAATCATCTTTGTCTCTTCCTCTGTGAAAACTACGCTAACATTAGTTTTATTTTCAAAGGCTACATTTTTAGGGCACTTTAGCTGGCAGGACATACACCCCATTATTGAATTATGCCACTGCGGCTTTAGCCAATCAGGGAAATCAGGCTCAAATTCATTGAAGTATGTGAGGCACTTTTCAGCATAAATCAAAAAACGGTCTGCAGATATAGCTCCTGTAGGGCAAGTTTTTAGGCAAATAAAACAATTTGCACAGTCACCATCTATTTCTGCTGCTTGCCAGCTATCAACTAAAAGATCCAAATCTATATAATAACTCATAAGTATGTGAAAGCTTCCCATTCCCTTTACATAAGCAATATTATTCTTTCCATACTTCGCTAGACCACTTTTAACGGCTAATTGCTTTTGTGGTAGTTTTGTTCCTTTAACACCAAAACCATTCTTACTACTAATTTCGTTAATAATATCATTTACTTTGCTCCGTATATCCTTAGCAACATATGTGGGTGGAATGGTTAAGGAATAGGTACTACTTTTATATTGAAAATTAGCTTTTGTAATAATTTGTGGAGCGGCAACTATAATAATTGATTTTGCGTTCTTTAATGCTTTATCTGGATCAAATTCCATGGATGAAAGCATGTCATCATAAAGCTTTTTATCAAGCATATCATTATCTCTTAATTCAAATAGCTCCTCTCTCATTTCATTTACATGAGAAATAGATACAATTTTCACCTTGCAGCCTAACTCTTCTAAACTTGATATTATTTTTTCTGATATTATATTCATTTTCTTCCCCCCTATTTTCTTGTAACCATCAAATTGACTAATGATAGTTACAATGTTATAATAACCTTAACATGACAAGTAGTAACTGTCAATACATATTATGGAGGTTACATATGGAGTTTTTATGTATTAATTTTATAAATACAAATTGGTACAATACACATAAAGATAATAAAGAAATTCTTGATGATAAAAATTGGCTTCACTTTTTTTTGGAAAAGTGGAAGCTGCAAACAGACTCGCCCCCTAGTGCCAAGGATCTTTTTATATTAAAGGAGCTTCGTGCTTTTTTAGAAGAGTCTATGGATAAAATCCTTCAAGGCAATGCTTTAAGTAAGGATCAGTTAGATATAATAAACAAATTCTTATCATTAGTAGATTTTAAAAAAAGCATTGAAATTGTGGATAATAAATATACGTCTGCTCTTACGCCCATAAATAGAAATTTTAATTGGGTAATATTCGAAATCACTGCATCCTTTGTTGACCTAATCAGCTATCAAGATATAAAAAGAATTAAGCTTTGTGAAAACCCTGATTGCAGATGGATATTTTTTGATGAAAGCAAAAGCAGAACGAAAAGATGGTGTGATAATACTTGTGCAAGCTTAATGAAGGTAAGAAAATTTAGAGAAAAAAAAAGTGCCACCCAGGTGGCAAGTGGCAAAAAACTATAACAATTCAAGAGGCTACCTCATACTATATTATAGAGTTTCTAGGAGATAACTATCGCACTTTGTATGGTGAAGTTCTAGAAACATATTAAGTTAATTGGAGGTAGTACTTATGCCAAGAGTTCCACAAAACTGTCCACCGTCATTTCTAGGGAGATATACTGTTCTTCCCGGCGATACTTTCTATAAGATATCACTAATGTTTAGGGTAAGGCTAGAAGCACTTGCAGCTAACAATCCCCATATTCCAAATCCTAATGTAATATTCCCTGGGGATGTACTTTGTGTACCTGGTTTAATACACTACCCATGCTGCGTTACTTTACTACCTCGAGGACGCGTCCCCTTCGGAACAGGCGGCGTAGCTTATGTAAACTTCGGTCCTAGAGGAGGTCAAGCCGTGAGTTTTATGGCAACCTTGCCTCAGCCTACAGTATTTGGTAACTTTAACGCGTATACAGCCGAAATCCTCATTCCTAATATTGGAGGATTTGGAAATCAATTATTTCAAACTCCCGAAGATCCACCAACTTGGTCAACCAGGATAGAACTTCCTACCGCTGCAACCATAGTACCAAATTCAATTATTGTAATACGACCATATAATTCATTAACCGCAGTGTCTGGTACCACTGTCCTAGAAGGAAGAATCTTAGGTGGAAGCTGTAAACCTTAGTCGTAATATTTAACACCAATTAGGCCCTCATCATCGAATCTACAAAATTAACGCTAGTTCAGAATGAGACTTTCTTCTGAACTGCCGTTGAATGTTTTCTTCATCATATCTACACAACATTATATTATTATTTAGATATAAATTAAACATTAAAGTGAAGTCCCCCTTTACTTTAATATTAAAAGCTGTGAAGTACATTTCACAGCTTTTTGTTTTTATAATAATTATGCTAATTCTACTTTATATATTTTTTAACATTGATTAAATGTTCTCCATAGGTTTTACTAAATACATGGCCATTGCCCCTAGCTACATAATACAGATAATCATGCTTTTCTGGATAAAGCGCAGCCTCTATAGATGCCTTTCCCGGTGAAGCTATTGGGCCTGGAGGTAACCCCTTATATAAATAAGTATTATATTTTGACTCTACCTTAAGAGTATTATAATATACCTTGTCGATGTTTTTTTCTCCCTTTGTACTTGCATAGATAACTGCTGCATCTATCTGCAGTGGCATTCCTATTTTTAGCCGATTATAGATAACTCCAGCTATTCTACTTCGCTCTTCATCATTTGCTGCCTCTCTTTCAATTAAGGAAGCTATGGTTATAACCTGATTTACATCCAGCTCTAACTCTTTAGCTTGTGCTTTAAATTCATCAGTGAAAACTGTCTTAAATCTGTCCACCAACATATTTATAATCTCATCTTTGTTAGCAGTATTAGGGATATAATATGTATCTGGAAATAAGTATCCTTCTAGATCACGATAAACATCCTTTTTTGCTAATATCAAAGTATTAGTTTTTAAAACATCAAGGTTTTCCTTTAGTAGTTCTTCTTTTTTCACAAGATTATTATCTTCAAGCTTACTAGCAATTTGATATAGTGTATACCCTTCTGGTATTGTTATAACTACAAACTCTGATTTTCCATCTTTCAATCTTATAACAAGGTCATTTAGCTTTGTTTTAGGTTTTATTATAATATTTCCACCTTCTACGCTTCCATGTAACCCCTTTGTTTTGGCATAACGTATAAAAGCATCCTCAGAATTTATTATATATTTTTCTCGTAGCTGCTTAGCTATTTGTTCTAATGTAGCATCTTTCTTTATGATTATATAATTTTCACCAGCGTTTATAGTCACCAAACTCCCAGAATATAAATACAAACCCCCAAAAATTAAACTACATAAAATTGCTATAATACTAGCTACTAGAATTCTTTTTCGCATTTAGCGTCACTCCTCTAATGGTGTTTTATTTCTATTCTTATTCTACTACTTAATTGTGAACTATTATTGAACTAATATAGCTAATATAAATATACCCTAATTAAAATTTTATATAAAGTAAAAAAATTCAGTTACTATATTTAATAATAATTATTTTTATGTACTCATGAAATAAAGCAATGTTATTATAGATAAAAAGATATAGAATTAATAGTCATATTAAACTATTTATCCTATATCTGTAGAACTTTATTTAAATTTATACCAACCGCTTATATCTAAAATCCCTGCCGCCATTCCTACCTAGATAGATCTTAGTTTTAGGATTATATAATTACTTAAGCCTTTTGTCTAACATTTCAACAAGTTCCTTATCCCTTATGACTCTTGGCATTTTAAACTGATTTTTCGATGTACCCTTATTAATTTTCATTTTCTTAAGCATATCAAAGGTTCCTTCTTTAACCAACCTAACTTCCACCATAGAAAGCTTGCCTTTACTCCTATGTCTGCTGTAGGAAATATTGGCTTTGCTAAGTTCCATATCCATTACGTAGTTTATGTTTTTTACTGCACTACTACTTAAGGAATCCTTTGTTTCTATATAAAATACATATCTCCCTGGGGAAATACTATTATCAGCCATCACTGTGTAGTCTACAAAACTACTGTCAATATGTTTAAAGGTATTTGTAACACTATGAAGTGCATGTTCTTCCGTGGTCTTTTCAGCCACCATATTTAATAACTGATTTCTTCTATACAAAAACTGAATTTCAGGACATTCATTATAATAATCCACTACTTTAACAATATCACCTATTCTATACCTGTATAGTCCTGCTAGATTTGTTGCAACAATCTCATACTCTGACCCAATTTGGAGCTCCTTTAAAGTTTTAGTTAAAGGGTTTTCCTCATCTATATTTTCCAATGGTATGAACTCAAAAAAAGCAACCCTTGGTATAATAATATACCTTTGCATATCTATATATCTATTTATACCCACAGTAGCTTCAGTAGCCGAATACACACTGGAGTAAACAGGTATATTTCCACTATACTCTGCTACTTTATCATCATAGATGGAGAAATTAGCCCCAGTAACGCTGGCTATATATATTAACTGGGGCCATATTCTTCTCGCTATGCCTTTTAACCCCTTTTTAAATTCTTGCTCTAAAAAGTCTGCTCTAGAAGCGCTTGGTGAAATCTTCTTAAGCAATAGTCGTCTTGTGCCTTCATCAAGTCCGATATTTTTACTTATGGTTCCTCTACGAATATCCTTCACAAGTTCTTTCCAATGCTTTTCTAAATATCTAAACATATCTAGCACTGAAGAAATAAAAATTCCGGTTATATACATTAAGTTTCTTTCCTTCAATGCAAATAACAAATGAAGATAAATAGTATCCACACTACTGCCTAAACTCATTGCCTCCACAGGTGTTGTCCACATTAAAGGTATTATTCTTTTTATAGATTTCATACCGCCAGAAGTTCCACTGCATATTGGTTTCCCTCCTTGAGTATGCCCCGCCACAACCATATCAGTAAGGGAAAGGCCTTTGCCATAAGACCAACTACTTTTAAAGTTATTATAAAGTATCCTTTGAGTTAATATCCCCATATATCCTGATATGGCTGAAAGAGAAGTCTTTGTTACGGGAATAAGCTTTTGTTTTCCTGTAGTTCCAGAGCTCATACCATAGTATTTCACTTCTTCTGAAACCAAGATATTTTCTTCCCCTGAACACATTCTCATAATGTATTTTTCATAATCCTTATAAGTTGAAAGTGGAACATTCCTTTTATATTCCTCCAGGTTATGAATATTTGAAAACCCATGCTTCTTTCCAAACTCGGTGTTGCAATTTTTTGAAATAATCTTATTAAGTACATTACTATTTACGCTAAAGGCATTTTGAGTATCTCTATTAAACTTTTTTTCTGATATTTTAGATACTTTCACAAAGGAATATGAGGCTATCTTACTTAATACACTCGTATCAATACAGCTCCCGTTATCTTACTCTTTTATTATTATATGCTCAAGAATAAAATAGGTGCCACCCACATGGCAAGTGGCAAGTTTTAGTTTTCATGAAAACAATCCTTACAAGTAGGACTTCTCCCTTGATTTAGCACCTTGAAAATAGGTAAGTAAAATCCCCATAAACAAAAGCAGAATATTTAGTAAAAACGGAAGCCTCCGATCTATGCCAGATAACATTCCTGCAATCCATCCAAAAGGGGATGTAAAAGCAACAACGATTACATATAATATAGCCATTATTCTAGCTCTTTCCTGTGGGTCTACTAACACAACCTGCATAGAATCTAGAAGGGGGCTTATAAGAGATATACTGCAGGCCTCTAAAATAATACTTACTACT
>CALJTN010000169.1 GCA_937976175.1 uncultured Clostridiaceae bacterium
TACATAAATAGTGCCACCCACATGGCAAGTGGCATGTTACTAAAAAGTATAATGCATAATGACTATCTCCGTCCATCATACTCTTCAAAAGCCTCTTTCAAATTTAATTTAGCGATTTTTCTTATTGCCTTGCCTTCTCTCAGATACTGCCTCACATACCATGTTGTACATACTTTCAACACCAACCTTTGAAGCCTCAAAACTATATGCATTGTTAATATCGATCCCCATGTTACGGGCCTCCTTTGCAGCATCAATATTTGCACCAAGGAAGATAAATTCCCAACTATATTTCTCCACCTGATGTTTTATAAGCTCTCTTACCTTTTCATGGGTGAATTCACGACTGGCATTTTCCATACCGTCCGTTGTGATGACAAATATAACCTTACTAGATTTCTCATCCTCACTTGTTTTTGATAACCTGTACCCCACATCAAAAATAGTCTTACCAATTGCATCTAGTAGTGCCGTACTCCCCCTTACATAATAGTCCTTCTCCGTTAACCTTGCTTTATTTGCAGCAATACCATTCCATAATATTTCGTACTTATCATCAAATAAAACTGCTGTAACAATGGTTTCACCTTCTAATTGTCTTTGTTTTTCAATGAAAGCATTAAAACCACCTATGGTATCACTTTCAAACCCTCCCATAGATCCACTCCTATCAAGAAGAAAAATAATTTCTGTTAAATTCATATTCATACTTATCATCCTTTCGGTTTTATTTATGATATAATATTAACTGAATTCATCCATTATTTGGTCGCCTCGTAAGCGACATTTTAGGAGGTAGTCAATATGCTTGATAAAAAGCTGTTAATAGAATTGCAGGAATATATAGAACTTCACTTAAGTAAAACTGTATTTCCCGTTTGTGAAGCTCAAAGATGTGAAGATAGAAGTGTTTATTATGATCTACAATCGAGGGATTTAGAAGACTTTATTGAAAATAATCGTAAACCAACCTTTAACCAGGTGCTGTTTAACTTTATAGATAAAAAAGATGTCAGTGATTTAGATATTTACAAAAGAGCTGGAATTGACCGAAGGCACTTTTCAAAAATACGGTCCAACCCTCATTATAAACTTGGAAAAAATACCGCTATAGCTCTAGCCTTAGCTCTTGAACTAAATAAAAAGGAAATGGACAAACTTCTAAGTGCTGCCGGTTACTCTTTATCTGATAGCGATACCTTTGATTTGGTAATTCAGTTCTGTGTAGAAAAAAAGATATATGATATACCTAATGTTAATCAGGCTTTAGATTATTTCAGTTTGAAGCCATTGATTGGAGTTCTTGAATAATATAGACAGTCAGCTTTTATAGAAAAATCCGTCAAGTTATGAAAATAAAAAAATAATGGATAGGCGTAAGCTACCTATCCATCACACTCTCTCCCTATACAAACAAACTCTCCAAATCTTCTTGTGTCATTTGTGTTATGATGTTTTCCTCATTCATATTCTCATTCATTACATTTTTAATCATTTCTTTCTTCTTTTCCTGTAGATTATATATTTTTTCTTCAATAGTACCCTTTGCAAGAAGCTTTATCACTTCTACGGTTTTTTCCTGCCCAATTCTGTGTGCTCTATCCGTGGCTTGTTCTTCCACAGCTGGATTCCACCATGGGTCAAAGTGTATTACAATGTCTGCTCCTGTTAAGTTAAGTCCCGTTCCTCCAGCTTTTAAGGAGATTAAGAATACATTTGCATCACCTTCATTAAATTCCTTAACCAGTTCCATTCTATCTTCACTTTTAGTGTTTCCATCAAGATACATATATTTTATACTCTTTTTGTCAAATCTAGTTCTTATATTTTTAAGCACAGAGGTAAATTGTGAAAATAATAGTATCCTATGTCCTTGCCCTACGCTATCTTCTAAAATCTCATCTAAGGCTTCCATTTTACCATTGTCACCTGCATACTCTTCTATGAATACAGAGGGATCACAACATATTTGTCTGAGCCTTGTTAAGATAGAGAGAATTTTTATCTTACTCTTACTAAAACCATTCTCTCTTATTTCTTCATCAATCTCATTCTTAGCTTTATCAAGATAGGCAGCATAAAGCTTTTTCTGCTCTTCTGTCATATCCACCACTATCTTATGTTCTATTTTAGGAGGCAATTCTTTAATAACATCCTTTTTAAGTCTTCTTAAAATAAAGGGCTTTATGTGCCTGTTTAATTCCATTAATGCAGTTTTATCGTTATTTTTTACAATGGGTGTTTCATATCGCTTTGTAAATTTAGCATGGGTAAGCAAATAACTTGGCATAATAAAATCAAAAATGGACCAAAGTTCCGTTAAAGAATTTTCAATTGGTGTACCCGTAAGTGCAAAATACCCCTTTGCTTTAATTTCCTTTACAGAAGTAGCATTTATAGAAAGAGGATTTTTTATTTGTTGTGCTTCATCTAAAATACAATAATTAAAATCAATTTCCTTATATTCTTCTATATCCCGCCTTATAAGAGGATAGGAAGTAATCACCACATCACAATTTTTTATCTCATTCATCAGCTCTTCCCGCTTCTTCTTAGAACCAGATATTACCACTGCATTAAGTTCTGGGGCAAATTTTTCTATCTCACTCTGCCAATTATATACCAGTGAAGTAGGTGCTATAACTATAGATGGCTTACCTCCCTTCTCTGATAGTAGAAAAGCTATAGCCTCTAGTGTTTTACCAAGTCCCATTTCGTCTGCAAGAATACCTCCAAACCCATACTCAGCTAGGGTTTTAAACCACTTAAAACCTATTTTCTGATAGTTACGCATAATGCTATCCAATGTACCCGGGATCACATAGTCCATATCTTTTACATCACGTATGTTATTGGTAAGTTCTCTAAAATTTTTACTCCTCTTTACATAATCCATTTCTTTATCTTTGATCTTTTGATCAAGATATAAGGCATTATATTTAGAAATCAGTATCTTTTCTTTGCTTAAGTCTTTATCCTTTATGTCCAAAAAGTCAATCATGGCTCCAAGGTCTTCTATTGCCTTATCTTCAAGAGATACAAATCCGCCCCCTTTAAGTCTGTAATATTTTTTCTTTTCTCTTAGCGCACTGAAGATATTTTTAAGTTCCTCGCGACTTACCCCTTCAAGTTCAAAAGAAAATTCTAATAAATTATCCTCACTCAGCTTTACTCCGCCTTTTAAGCTGGACTTTCCATAAACCTTAATATTTTTAAAGCTTTGTGAGTAGTATACTTCGCCAAGCTCTTGTAGCCTATTCATTCCATCCGTAAGAAAACTTACCATATTCTTTTCATTTTTCATCACATAGCAGTTTTGCTCTTCTTCAAACCCAAAGCTTTTCAGTATGCCCTCACAGTTTTCTTCTTTTTTAATATCTCGAATTAGTATTTTCTGATTTTTTTGACTCTCCTTTTTTTCTAATGGACTTACTTCTATTTCACCATAGATAAACTTTATTGAAGCTGTTATAATCTCATCTTTTTTATCTAGATAGACCTTAGTAACCAGAGGTGCTTCGTAAAAATTCTCATTAATATTTTTATCAAAAGCAACCTCTTCTGCCACAGTTTTAAGCTTAGGTAAAAGGTAAGAAGCTATCTTTTCCCCTTCCTTCTTACTAAAAACAGCTTTTTTGCCTTCTTTGCTTGCCATTAGTTTGTAGATAGGCACATACAGGTTGCACTGCTCCTTTGGTGGAAGGTATACGCTGTCCTTATACCAGAATATTTTATAGGACTTATCTAAAGGTTTTGGTAGCTCACCTAATTGCGTAAGTTCTATAGCTTCATTTTTCATACCCATCTTGAATTTTAAAGGCATGGTGCCTTCTATTATATTGGTAGCCCCGTATTCCGCTGCATTTACCACCACATCAATGGTTCTTTCTTTAGCTAATCTAAAGAATTTATATAGTACTTTATCTGTTAAAAAAAGCTTTTTTCCTGAGAGTATTGAATAATTATTTGGATTATAGTAGTCGTAGGAATTAGTACGTTCTCCTTCTACATCTCTTATTTCCATGAACATTTCCATTATTTGCTCATCCACTTTATTGAATTTATGCAAGTTTGGATCATATGTAAAACCTTTTCCAAACTCAACAACTTCCTCATTTATTAATGAGCTTAGAAAATTTCTCATGCTTTTTACAACATAATTTTTTTCAAGCCCCAATTTAAGCTCCACGTAAGGCTTTTGATATGATGAGTCATCAAAAAACTTAATTTCTAAATTAAGTTCTCTTTTATAATCCTCACTTACTTCTGCAACTTCCTTAAGCTCTTCAAGTAGTGAGTCAATATCCGATTTTTTTGAAGCTCCACTTAAATTATTTTGATAATCTTTACTATATTTTAAAAGCACCGCTGCAATATGTTTACAAAGAAGCTCCCCTTCATCATCTGCTGCTTCTTGATATTCCCTGCAATCGCACCTTCCCTCTATCTGATAGGAATCATAATCCCATTTAATATGAACGGAATTGCTATTAAACCCATTGAAGGAAATTACCTTGGTCTTAATACTCACTTGTTTAATATTTTTTTTGCCCTTCATGTAACTTTCATCTATTTCTAAGGGTTCAACATACCCGCCCTCATAATATTGCTTTGCTCTTTTAAAAGTAATTTCATCTGCCCATTCTCTTATCTGCGATTCTGCTATTTTCACAATTTGTTCCTCCGTAAATTTTGATGTTCTTTTATTCAGTATATCATTTTCATTTCAGTTTTAAAATCTATTTTTCATTGACAATATTCTTTTGAAATCATTAATATTGCAGCACCAAATGTAAGGATTAAACTACAAAACACTCACCAAGCTTAAATCTTGGTGAGTGTTTCTTACTTCAATAACTCTTCGTAATTACTTTTTATTATTTTAAATACAATTTCGCTAAATTCAAATTCCGACTTCAAAGTAGGAAAGTCTTTTAATGTATCATTTATAATTCTTTTTATTTCTTCTAAATCAATTTTAGGTAGACCATAATCATATTCTTTTAATATTGGCTTATAGTTATTCCTTGTAAATGCTGTTGAATACCATGTATTTTCTAACCCTTTATTATTAAGAACGCCTGACAAGCCTAAGTTATTGTCAAAATTTGGTGCAAGCCCTACTGGTTCTCCATCTTTTCTTAATATGCCAAAGTTAAATGTATGTCTATCTATGTTATAACACAATGCATCCATAAAGATAATATTCAAAAATTCTTCTATGTAGCCAAGTTCTTTTAAAATGCTTATAGAATCATCTATTTCCCAATATTCTCTAACAAAGCTGAACATAGGTTCAAAATCTACTTCAGCATTATTTGTAAAATCTTCACACTGCACTAGTGTTCCATCTTCAATGGCTTCATATTTAACGGCATGGAATCCAAAATAAGTAGCAATGTTTCCTATTAATACTTCTGCAAAATTCTCTTTATAAGTACCCTTTTTTATCATATGCCAGTGTCCATCAATAAGTTTCCAGCACTTTTCAAAACTTCCTATATTGGTTAATTCAGGACTTATATCTACATCCTTAAAGTTTATTTCTGTAGCATTACCATATAACGCAATAGTATTTAATCCATCAGATAAGCTACTTCTAACTTCCTTATAAGTTATATCTTCATCAATCCACTTTAACCAATAACTGTCTGTAATGCTTATAGCTCTGGCTTTAATGACTATTTCCTTAGGAACCTCTGATCTAACACTTAATCTACGCCTTACTTGCCTTGAATTTGTCCTATGGGTATCTATTACCCTAGTTTGTAGCCACGCTTCTAAAGAACCTGCATTTTTACTTATCATTATTACTGGTAATAAATTGTCATCTAAAGACTTTACAAGCTCTGTATCTTTTATTTCAGCCACTTGTTTGTCCTTATACATCAAATACCCAGTAAAACTATATTCTTTATCCTTTGAATATTTATTTGCTATGTTTATCAAATCTATTTTTTTCATATCCTTCTCCTTTCTATGATTTAGCTAATATTCCAATTCTC
>CALJTN010000170.1 GCA_937976175.1 uncultured Clostridiaceae bacterium
TCTTAGCACAGATGACTCATCACTTGTGGCAATAGATAGTAACAAAACACTAAAAACACTACCAAGTGTGGGGTCCTCAGAAAATCTACAAAAGCTATTGAAAACTTTTATGAATCAAAATAATGGAATGGCATACGATACTTTCAGAGTAGGTAGTGCACCTCTGCAACCTACAATGGAAGCTGAAAAAAGTAATTCAAATAGTGGTAAAGAAACCAGTTTTGCAGGTAATGCAGGTACACAAACTTATGCATTGGATGGTGCTTCAGAGCATTCAACAACCAATCTACAGGTTCAAGGGGTAGATGAAGAGGATTTAGTAAAGACTGATGGAGAATATATCTTCAAGGTAAATGCACAAAGAATTATAAATGTAATAAAAGCTCAGCCAGCTACTAATATGGAAGTTATTAATAATATTACCTTTGAAGATAACTATAGTATTAATGGAATCTTTTTAAAGGAAAATATATTAGTGGTGGTTGGAAATAGCTATAGAAATAAAGATCTTCCAGCAAGTGACCAAAGTAAAACTGATTTTATGATAATGCCAGTGTGGGAGGTTACAAAGGTTATATGCTTTGATATATCAGATAAGAAAAACATTGTAAAGATAAGAGACATTGAAGTAGAAGGTTATTATACTTCCTCTAGAATGATTGGATCAAGAGTATATGTTGTTACAAACAAATATTTAAATAATATTGGTAACATTAAGGAAAATGCAGAAGCTTATAAAGCTTATTACAGTGATAGTGTAGTAGGCAAAAAAAGAATCGCTATTGATTTCAAAGATATAAGTTATCTTCCAGATTCCCTTCAGCCAAACTATATAATGGTGGCAGCCTTTAATCCTTTCGACAATAAGGAAAAGGTTAATGTTAGTACAATTCTTGGCTCAGGATATAGTATATACTCCTCAGATAAGAATTTATATATAGCAGGTACCAAGTGGATTCAGGAGGGAAATAACGGAACTACCAATACTATAGTTTATAAATTTGTCTATGAGAATAGCGGTGTGAAATTTATATCTAAAGGAGAAGTTCCAGGCACTATTACCAATCAATTTTCTATGGATGAAAGTGATGAACACTTTAGAATTGCTACTACTGAATATAAGTATTCTACAGTAATGCCAATGATTGAGGGAAAAGATACTCCTATAGCACCAGATAGTGCTCAGTCACAAAATCAAATTACAAATAATCTTTATATACTAGACAAAGATATGAAAATAGTAGGAAAGCTTCAGAACCTTGCCAATGGAGAACAAATTTATTCTGTTAGATTTATTGGTGACAGGGCATATATAGTAACCTTTATGCTTATTGATCCGCTATTTGTAATAGATTTAAAGAACCCAACTAGTCCAAAGGTTTTGGGAGAATTAAAAATACCAGGCTTTAGCAATTACCTACATCCTTATGATGATACTCACTTAATAGGTTTTGGAATGGATACCATAGTGATTAATGAGGGGGGAGTAGATAGAGCTAAAACAACGGGGATGAAAATTGCAATCTTTGATGTAAGTAATGTAGCAAAACCGGTGCAACAGTTTATGACAACCATAGGTGGTATGGGCACTTATTCAGAAGTATTAAATAACCATAAGGCCTTACTTTTTTCTAAGGAAAAAAATCTATTAGCACTACCTGTTACAGAAAATAATTATGATAACAATAGCAATAACTCGCAGCAAGGCTATCAAGGAGCTTATATCTACAATATTGATTTAGTAAATGGAATAAAGCTTAAAGGTAAAATAACTCATCAAGATGAAGACAATAACACAAGAAAAAATGATTCAATAATGCCTTACTATATGTATAATGGACAGTATATAGTAGATAGGATACTATATATAAAGGATACTCTATATACATTATCAAATGGCTTAATAAAAGCAAATGACATAAATACATTGCAGGAAAAATCAAAGTTAAACTTAATAAAATAATTTTTAAGGGAAGTCTCAAAATTGACTTCCCTTAATCTATGCTGTTAAAATCCTATCACCATTGTCCAAAACGGTCTTCAGTACATCCAAGAATAGCATCTATAGGTATACACTCCCCAGCATCTGTTTCAATACTACCTGAAAAATGTCCAATCATTTGGTGCACTTCTGATTTAAAATTGGATGTAAGTTCAGGTGAACTTGAAGAAATCATATCAATTAAGAAATATGATTGTTTTAAGCCTGCTGAAGATATGGAAGGGAATTTATACTTTTAAAAAAAACCTCTGGAAGAAATTCAAAGCAAAAGCAATTCACTCAAGGATATAATTTTAATGCCTTATAAATTATCAAAAGCAGTTTTTGGATGGATGAATTTTTTCACAGCAAAATATACAGGAGATACCTTAACAACAAGTGGACAAAATCCTGCCAAAGGTAAGGAAAAAACTGAAGAGGAAATATTTATCGAAGGTAATTTAATAAATGCAGTTAAAACACTTAAAGAAAACCAAGCAGCAGGTGAAAGTTTTCCAGGAGTTGCACCAAGAAACTGGGAACTTGTTAAAAAAGGCGTAAGCGGAGAAATGAAGGTTGTGAAAGAAGGTGTAATTGATTTTGATATAAATAACAATGGAGAAATAGTTTATTCTAATGGAAAATACATTTTAAAAATAGGTAAGAATTCAGAGGAAGAAGTATTTAAATTTCGTAGAAAGCCATTTGGGATTTAATTTAAGAAACCCTGGGTAGAAAAAATTTCCACCCAGGGTTTCTTCTATGGGGTCAGGTCCAAAGCAAATAATTGTAAATTTAATCAGCATTTTGAGAAATTTAAATACACGTATAAAGGAATTTACAAAGAAATGAAGAACAGGTAAATGTGGAAATTTAATATATAGAATAACCTTAGGAGGGATAAAATGCTAGCAATCATAAATGGCTGCTTAAAGACAATTTCAAAGGGAGTCATAGAAAATGGAACGATAGTTATAGAAAAC
>CALJTN010000171.1 GCA_937976175.1 uncultured Clostridiaceae bacterium
GGTAGCAATTTAGTTTTATCTGCTCCAAAAGTTTTTGTTGACTTTTTAAACTCTAGTGAAGATGCCTTTGATACTATATTTTTTGGCATATTTAATAAATATATAAGGGTAATAGCCTTAATGATCTCCCTAACCTTATCCTCACTATACGTTGCAATTGTAGGTTTTCATGCTGATATTTTGCCAATAGCCTATGTGCTAACCTTAGCTAGATCCAGAGGTGCTGTTCCTTTTAATTCTGTACTTGAAGCAAGTTTACTGGAGTTTGTATCTGAGATTCTTAGAGAAGCTAGTGTAAGACTACCAAAACGAATAGGGTCTGCCATTGGTATTGTAGGCACTATTGTAATTGGTCAGGCCGCTGTTGCAGCGGGGCTTGTCAGTCCTCTCATGGTAATTATTGTATCTCTCTCTACCATGTGTTCCTTTGTAGCTGCAGACTTCACCATAATGAACCCTATTAGGGTGTTAAAATTCCTTTTAATTTTTATAACAGGATTTATGGGATTATTTGGATTTATCATTGGCATTACGTTCATATTAATTAACATACTTTCTACATCAAGCTTTGGAGTACCTTATGGTGCCCCCATGTCCCCTTTAAACCTTAAAGATTTGAGAAACTATCTGTTAGACGATGTGGCTTTATCAAAAAAAAGGCCAAGACATTTAAGAACTAATAATAAAAATAAACAGTAATATAAGTTATCCTCTGCATTATTGATATTAAATATATATAAGTGATAGAGTGGTGTGAACTCATGAAAGAAACTCTTACAAACAAACAAATTGCTTTTGTTATGTTTCAAATAATTGTGGGCTATGGAATAGTAGGCCTGCCTAAAAAAATTGCTGAACTAGGCGGAACTGGTGGTTGGGTTATTTTACTAATTTCAACTTTAATATTCATAATCCTCACAAATATGTTTTTATATCTTGGAGTTACTCATAAAAATCAAACTATTTATGAGTATAGTGAGTTATTAGTTGGCAAATATATATCAAAAGTCATTATAGTTATATACATCATTTATTTTACTTTATTCTCTAGTGCACTTATAAGGGTTTCTAGCGAAACCCTTAAAATCACTGTTTTTGAAGAAACTCCGGCTATAGTACTTATTATAAACTACTTTTTAATTTTATATTATGCTCTCATAAAGAGATTGAGGGTTTTTGCTAGACTTTCTGAAATATACGGCATTATCTTCATAATAGCTATTTTAATAATTCAATTTATTATGTTTACCTCTGGAGATTATATTAACTTAAAACCTTTTATGCTTCTTGAGGATATACCAGCTTACGTAACTGGTATCCCTCAAGTCTTATTTTCATTTTATGGAGTTGAAATAATTGCTATAATACCCCTTTGTTCCAAACACAACAAAAATGCTTTCAAATATGCATCTATAATGATGGCTTTCATAGGATTTTTATATATTATCATAGTACAATCTTGTATTTCTTTAATGGGTGTAGATAGTATTATATGCTATAAAGATGCTCTATTTGTTGCCATAAGAAGGCTTGATATCCCCTACCTTGAGTTTCTAAGAAGGCCTGATGGTATTTTTATAATGGCATGGCTTATGAGTTTAATTTGTACAGTAATTGGAACTGCCTATGCTGCAGTTGTTTTGCTCAGTAAATTATTCTATAAAATTTCATTTGAACTAGTAGCAGCTACTTATGTTATTATATCTTTTTTTATATCGATAGCACCTAGAACATTTCTACAAGCTGAGGATCTAGTTACATTTATTAATAATTTTGGAGTAATCCCTGTTTTACTAATACCTACAGTATTAGTAATAGTTACAAAGGTGAAAAACCGCAGTAAAACTTAGTTTTATTGCTTTTATATATTGAACTAATAATATAAATGACTTGAAACCTTAAACAATATATGCAATAATATATCAAACAATTTTAATAAAATTTGACTTAATATTGTAAATAATGTAAAATGTTATTAATAAGTTTTTAGCTATATAGTGTATATTGTAGTTTATAGACTTTATCTAAATCACTTTAGTAAAGTTTTAACCTTATAGAATAATTACTAAACGAAGGGAGAGGTTCGCATGCAATACAGTTTATCAACAGTAGAATTATTTGAGTTATTAGACAAAAATCCTACGCTTAGAGG
Source organism: uncultured Clostridiaceae bacterium (assembly GCA_937976175.1). GTDB lineage: Bacteria > Bacillota > Clostridia > Clostridiales > Clostridiaceae > Clostridium_AD. The sequence continues at coordinate 2,153 of CALJTN010000171.1, forward strand.
TGTTAATGCCGATGGTCATAGCGTAGAAATAAGAGGCGAAAGTAAAGAGATTATTCATAAAAAGTTTAGGCAAGCCAAACAAAGACATATCACACTGCAGGATAGATGGAGAATAGTAGAACCTATTTCCTATGAGCTAGCTAACGATTTATTCAAGAGACTTAGAACTATTGAGTGTAGATTTGATGATGGTTCTAAAAGGTACTACAATAAATTACTAGACAATACACATGTAATCATTGAAAGTGGTCTACCAGAATTTAATGACTGCTTATATTATTGCTTAACTTATAATCCAGATACTGAAGTAGAGTAACCTATAAAATATGCCCCTAGTGAGATTATCTTACTAGGGGCCTTTATCATAGTTTATTTTATCTTCTCTACTTTACCATAATTTACCCCAAAAGTATCTACAGTAACTTTTTTCATCCTTTGATCTTTTATAGGTCTATCTTTTTTAGTTCTGTCGTTTTGTTCAGTCTCTACAGAAACTATTTTATCTGCACTTTCCATTCCTTCTGTAACTTTACCAAAAGTAGCATATTCACCATCTAAAAAACTACTTTCCTCCACCACTATGAAAAACTGTGAGCCAGCTGAGTTTGGGTCATTACTCCTAGCCATGGAAATTACTCCTCTTTCATGGCTTAAAGGATTTTCAAAACCATTTTTACTAAACTCTCCAGCTATTGAGTATCCTGGACCACCAGCGCCTGTTCCAGTAGGGTCTCCTCCTTGTATCATAAATCCTGGTATTACTCTATGGAAAATTAAGCCATTATAATAGCCACTCTGCACCAAAGAAATAAAATTTTTAACAGTATTAGGTGCAATTTCTGGATACAATTCTACCTTTATAACTGACTTATCTTCCATTTCTATAGTAACCACTGGGTTTTTATCGTTTGCACCTTTTTCTGTTTTAATATCTTTTGAAGGTTCTATATTTTCTGACCCTTGCGGTGTGCTCTCAACTTTACCTTGCTCTTTATTAGCACAACCTCCTGCAAAAACTATAAAAGCCAATGCAGTTAGTATCATTATTTTCTTCAAAAACTTTATTTTTTTCATCTTATAATCGCTCCTTTATATTTTATATATTAGTTAAAATTAAGCGAAAGTCTCTGCTACGCATTAATTCTACACACTAGATTTTATTAATTCCATATTCCCCTCAAGTATATATTCTACTCCCTTTGATATATAAATAGTCTCTTCTTCTTTTAACTTCACTTGCTTATTATTGGCCTTTATTGTGCCTTCACCACATATTACAGTGTAGCTATGGAAACTTTCATTAACCCTGTCCTTATAATTATTATTAACAATAATTTTTTCTACTTTAAAATAAGGTGTATCTAATTTATGAAAATCATCAATTTTACCACCATTACTTTCCCCTTTATAATCTATAACCTCTAAGGATTTTTCAATATGCTCTTCTCTGCCACGTCCCCAGTCATGAAGTCTATAGGTAATATTACTATTTTGCTGAATTTCAATGAGTTTTATTCCTGCCTCTATAGCATGTACCGTACCGGCCGGTATGTATATGAAGTCTCCTCTTTTAATATTAATTCGCTCTAAATACTCTTCTAATTTGCCTTCTTTTATAATCTGTCTTAGCTTTTCTTTATTTAAGCCCTTCTTTATTCCAGATACTAAAGTTGCTCCTTCTCTTGCTTCTAAGATATACCAACATTCTGTTTTACCATTAGCATTCTCAACTCTTTTAGCATAATCGTCATTGGGATGTACTTGTACTGATAAAGTCTCCTCTGCTCTTATAATTTTATTTAGTATAGGAAAATCACTGCCACAACCTAAAATTTCAGACAATTGTTGACCTTCATAAACGCTTTCCTCTATGGTAGACTTCCCCGCTTCATGACATGAAAGTACCCATTTTTCCCATCCCCATATTGTTTCACTTAAGTATGGCTTTAATTTTAAAATCAATGCTTTAGACAATATAATTCCTCCAATAACACTTAATTGTTTTTTGCAATATTTATTATTATAGCTTTTGCCTCTTCACTATTACTACTTGGACCACAAATATTGAATTTACCATTATATTTATAATCTACTTTACTATGTCGTATAATTATTTCATTAAAATCCTTTGATAGGTCTACTGTTCCAGTTACTTCATACTGTCCCGTTTTACTATTTTTAGCTTCAATAAAAGTGCTATATCCAAGGCTTTTAAAGACATTATTTTTAGCCCATATCCTTTTTAAGATAATGGATTCTTTAATACCATCCACTTCAACACTCCCAGTAAACTCATAATTTAAAGATATTTTCTTTTCTAATTTTCCCACTAGTTTAATTTCTGTTAATTTTTCAAACTCACTATTTTCAGCATAGATAAATGCACTATAGTTTCTTTCAATATTTACTGGTGCAAAATATATAATTGATATTAAAATCATACCAACAATTCCAATTATAATTGACGCTTTTAAAGCCGCTCTATCCATATCCATCACCTTATATTTAAATTATTTAATTTAATAGTATTATTACTTGTCTTTAACTATACATAATATTATAAACTAAATTACCTTATAATGCATTAGAAAAAAGTAAAGTAAAGGGGAGTATTAAGAAGTTTTTAATAAAAATTCCTTAATACTCCCTTTTATTTATTTTAATTTTATGTACTTCCATTTTCCAGTTTTATATCTTAAGTATATCAATAACCATCTTATAAACTGATCAACAAATACCGCTATCCATGCCCCCGAAAAACCAAGTCCCAGCTTAGTTACAAGAATATATGCCAGGGCTAGTCTAATACCAAGCACACCTATGAATGCTGACACTAATGGCCATACCGTATCACCTGCACCCCTTAATGCTCCAGCTAAAATTAATTGAGAAGATTGAAAGGGTTGTACAACTGCAATAATCTTCAAAGCATCAGATGACTTCCTTATAATTTCTGGATCCCGCGAGTATAGTCCTACTAATTGAGGGCCAAAAACAAATAGTATTATGGCCATCATAGAGGATATTATTGAACCTATTCTTCTAGCTTCCTTTCCATATTCGTCAGCTTTATCTAACTTTCCTTCTCCTATGCTTCGTCCAACTAGAGAAGATGCTGAAATGCCAAAAGCTTGCCCTGGCGTAAATGATAACCCTAATATGCTTAAACAAATTTGATGTGCTGCAAAAGTAACAGTACCCAGTCCTGCAACTACTTTAATAAACATCATCATACCAATTCTCATGGTCATTTGTTCCATGGATGCCGGCAAACCAATTTTAATTAAGTTATACATTATATTTTTATCAAATTTAAAAGCACTTTTAATATTCAGTTTAATCATACATTTTCCAGACAATAAGCGCCTACATAATAAAACAGTTGCAATGATGTTGGAAATTGCTGTAGATATCCCTGCTCCTGTTACTCCTAAAGCTGGAAAACCTATTAATCCATAAATTAAAACTGCATTTCCAAAAACATTGAAAGCATTTGCTCGGAGATTTACCTTCATTGGAGTTTTAGTATCTCCAGCCCCTCTTAATACAGCGGATAATGAAAAATTAAAAGATTGAAATATAAAACCCATCATAATTACCCTAAAATAATTTGCTCCTACTAGTATGGTATCTGGCTTAGCCCCTATAAACATCATTATTTCCTTAGTGAATATTAATGCAAATATACTTAAAGGTAAAACAAAGAAAATTTGATTTAATAAAACAATATGTTTAACCGTATTCTCAACCTTATCTAATTTTTTTGAACCTATGTATCTGGCTACCATGGCTGTTCCACCTACATTAAGCGCTTGGACTAAAGATAATCCAACAAACAGTGGTTGGTTAGTAATTCCAACTGTTGCCACGGAGGCCGCAGCCACAGCTGTATCCTTAATTCTCCCTAGCATCATCATATCAATCATACTAAATAAGGTTCCTAGTAATAATTCTGTTAATACAGGCCAAGCAATATTAAGAACTTCTTTAGATCTAGGATTTTTTATTTTAAGGCCTATAATGTTTATTTTTGCCCTAAAGGTATTTATCATCTATTATCACTTCCTATTTAGAAATATTTAGAGTCCCTAAACATTTTATCACATTATCAACCTAATTCCTATGGATTTTGTAAAAACACTAACAATTTTACAATTATTCAAATAATAAAGAAAAATACTAAAGGGTGAAATTTTTAGTAATAACTTAGAAGGATTATACTTTAAAGCTTGGGGAAACTAATATAAATACTATTGATAGATTAATGATTTTAATAAACTTTAGAAAGGTGGTAATAAATATGGCAAGGAAGAATTCAAGGAATTACCATTACACTACCCAAGAGCAAATAATCATTAAGAAAAATGAGGATGCTAGATTGCCAAAAAAACTTGGTGGTCATGACAAACTTGAAGCTGCTTCTGAGGGAAGCAAAATAGAATAATTTACTTGACAGTTAAAAATAGAAATGTTATACTTATTTAAAATTTATAGTAATTACTGTAAAAACTATGATGAGAAAAGTAAGTTAATGAAGTCTTCTAAGCGAGTTAGGGATAGTGTAAGCCTAATAAGAAGCATTATACCGAAAGACATCTCGGAGTTGTACATTTGAAATCTCTTTCTTGAGTTATTAGAATGTTCCGGTTTCCTCCGTTAAAGGGAATAAAGTGAATCAATTATTTATGATTAACAAGGATGGTACCGTGGGATTTATACTCTCACTCCTTTATGGAGTGAGAGTTTTTTTGCATACTTATTATCTCACAATTCTCACTAACATTTAGTATTTAACTAGAATTACTAAATGTTATTGTACTAATTCCATGATTAATTAAAACTAATGATTAATAAGGGTGGTACCACGGAATTTTTCGTCCCTGAGCAATATTTATGCTCAGGGATTTTTTAACGACATTTTATAAGAAAAGTTGTCTTCTAAAGTTATTGAATTAATACACTTTAGTGGATTCTTAATTGGTAAAGGCCATATCAATTAGGAGCTTATGTTGAAAATATTTTTAAGGAGTTGTTATTTATGAAACGTATATTAATAAAGAATCTTTACTCTCATAGGGGAGAAACAGTTAAAATACAGGGTTGGATACACAGAATAAGAAAAATGGGGAAAATAGCATTTTTAATCATTAGAGACAGATCAGGTGTAATTCAATGTGTAGTAGACACAAAGTGTATAGATATTAAGGGTTTAAAGCTTGAATGCGTAGTTGAAGTAGTTGGTGAAGTTAAAGAACGAAATGTTGAAACTAAAGAAAGTGAATTATTAACTCAAACATTAAATATTATTTCAAAGGTTACCGAGGACTTACCGGTAGAAATTAATAAGGAGGAGCTAGAGGTAAATATAGATACCCTTTTAAACAATAGAGTATTAACCTTAAGACACTTAAAGACCAATGCAATATTTAAAATACAAGCAGCCTTAGCCCAAGGTTTTGCTGACTTTTTAAAAAATGAAGACTTTACGCAGGTTTATACTCCAAAAATAGTAGCTGAAGGTACTGAAGGAGGAACTGGTCTATTTGAACTAAAATACTTCGAAAAAAAAGCATATTTAGCACAGAGCCCTCAATTTTATAAGCAAATGCTTGTTGGGTCAGGCTATGAGAGGGTCTTTGAAATAGGTCATGTATATCGTGCAGAAGAACACAATACCATAAGACATTTGAATGAATATGTGAGTATGGACCTTGAAATGGGCTTTATTGAAGATGAAAGAGATATAATGCAGCTTGAAACAAAGCTAATAAAATACATTTTTCAATATGTTACTACTAAATGTACAAAAGAGCTTGCTTTACTCAATGTTCAATTTCCCGTAATAGACGAAGAAATACCTTCAATGAAACTTAGTGAGGCAATTGCAATACTAAAAAACCAATATGGTAAAACAGAGCTCACTAACGATTTAGACCCTGAAGGTGAAAAATTAATATGTGAATATGTAAAGGAGAAG
>CALJTN010000172.1 GCA_937976175.1 uncultured Clostridiaceae bacterium
AAAGTCTTTTTAGACAAGCTCAAATAGAATTTAATGTATCAGAGGCACAAAAAGGTGAACAAGTGACTCGGGGAATACAAAGCACTTTTACGCTTACTTTAACTATACCAGAGCAAGAAGAAGTTAAGGACATTATACAGCCTGAAGCTTTTGAAGAAGCAACTATTTACCTCCCAGAAGGACAGCTAGAGCCGAGTGGAGGTGAAGGGCAATGAGGTCGTTTAAAAATAGTATTTTTATAGGAATAGGAGTGCTGATTATTTTAGCACAAATTGTTTATGTTTTTAGTATACACAAAGATATAATTGCTAAGATATTAGACCTCCAAGGCCAAAGTGCCTTAAAATATGCAGAACTTGCAGCTCAGGAGAAATATTTGAAAGACCTCCCTAATTTGCAAAAAGAAATAGCACAAATAAATGCCAGAAAAAATGCTGCTAAAAATAGTATACCCACTACGACCTCGGCGGCCAAAGAGTTTATAGAATTTATTAGGATTATGGAAAGTAATCAATTTGTTGATATGAAAGTAGAAAAGCTAGATGAGTCAGCTTACCAAAATGAAGCAGGTCATTTTTTAGAGAAGAAATACAAACTAACCTATACTTCTACTTATCAAGAAACAAGAGCATTTATACAAAATCTTAATCAATCTTATCAGCTAATAAATATTGCGTCTTTTAAGGTTGATAATAGTCCGCAACAAGATAAAGATAATAAAATGCTTTTGATGCGTTATGGAAGTGAGCGGAAAAAAGTAGTAGCTTCTACAGTTGAGTTTTCCATGTTTATGTTGGTGGGTGAGCGTATGGAAGATGAAGTTTATACGACTAATTTTAAAGGTCTTAACAATGCAGAGGATGCTTTTTTTGACACAGATATTACTTATGATGAGCTAATACAAGAAGATGTGCAGCAAGAAGAACAAAAACTAATGGAGTCTAGTGTGCCAAAACCACTGGCTAATAGTACCTTTAAGCTAGAATTATGGGATGTACTAGCATCAGGAGATAACTATAGTTTTGTAGGACCAGGTCCAATAGATACGGTTTATACAGGACTTAAATCTTCTCAAAGTACGTTTATTACTTTGAATATAAGAGAAGATGGATATGATATTTCTTTAGAAGATGAGCTAGGCAAAGTTAAGCAAAATGGCGTTTTAATGCCTATGAAAAATCCTAGTTTGAGTATTAGCTCAAATATTGCAAAGATTCAAGAAAAAATGCCGGATATTCACATTTATGTTAATAATACTACACAGGATATTATAAATGTAAGACTCAAGGGTTCATTGCTCGAAACTATTCATATCTACAATGAATTTAATGAAGAAATTTTACCCGGACAGACTAAGGGAAAAGTAAAGCTTACTTAAGTAAGTAAGGATGTGAGAATATGTTGAAAAAACAAAGAAATAGTAGAGGAATGTCCTATGTAGAAGTCGCGATATGTTTATTTATTGTATCAATTAGTATTTTACCCTTGTCACAGGCTTTTGTTAGCTCTGTTAAAATAAGAGAAGAAGCAGAGAGTATGAGTCAAACTACCTTTTATGCAGAAACTTTATTAGAAGAGACTAAAGGGCAATTAGAAAAGGATTTAATAGAGGCTAGAAAAATAGAGCAAGGTCATATAGCCGCAGATGAGTTAGCATACTATCTTAATAAAAAGCTTACAGAAAAAACAAGAACAGATCCAACGCCACTTAAAGATTTTTTAAAGACAACGACAGAGATGGAGGCATATCTTAAGCAAAAATATGATACTTCACGGTATAGTTATGAAGTTGCCGTATGGAATGTAAAGAATATAACACAAACTGATAACAAGATAGAGATTTCATCTGGCTTACTACATAAAGCGGTTAAATTTTATACACATAGGGATTATAAGTTTTCTTCAGGTGATTTAGAAAAACTTCCAAAGTTCACTATCGATGCGCAGTATAAGGGGTTATTTACGGATGAGGTGTTTTTTAAAAAATTTATTCCTAAGGCGGCTGATAATAACTCATCGATTTTAGGGGTAAGTATTTTAGACTTAAAGATGAAAGAAAACGGAGAAATATTAAGTGTTGGAGAGGGTACAACTATTACTCAGTCAGGAGAACTTGAACTTAAGCAAACGAGTACAATCCAAACAGGTTCAGGAAGGATAGAAGGGTATGTCTATAGCATTGATAAAAGTGATACATCTAGTATAACGGAAGGTACAGGGATTATTATTTTAGATACCAGATCTCTTAATCTAACAAATACTAATCTAACAAAAGTAAATAATACTATACTCAAGTTTAATAATGAAACCGAATTCCCTATTAATCTTAAAATAGTAGTTAATAAAAAGGATTTAGGTGAGATAGATAAAAAATTACATATCATGCTGATGGATAATAATGATATAGGCAAAAAAACGACAATAGAAAGAATCACACATCTTGACCTAGAGGATAATTATATGATTGCAGTTATTGTACGTGATAAATCACCGAGAATGGGGAACAAAGGGAAAATAGTTAAAACGATGGTAGATATGTATGCATTTAAAAGTCAGGAGAATTAAGGGGGTAGCGGGGTGAAAAACAGAGCAAACTACAATAGGAAAAACGAAAAAGGTGAAGCGATGCTTATTACCACGATCCTCATATTAGTGATGATGGTTATAGTAGGAACGACCATGAATGTGGCAGGTATGCAATGGGATATGGCATATTTGCAAAAAAACACAAGTAATACTTACTATCTGGCTAAATCAGGTGTAGAAAAGGGGACAGATGTCATCAATAAAGCGATACAAGCGCAAATACCAGTCTTTGTTGAGGAAATAAGGTATCACTACCTAGAGCAGCTAACAGATATAAATAAAGTTAGAACAAATGGCCAAGATATGGACTTTTACTATTCAGGAAATAATAGTGATGAAAAGAAAAATAAGAAAATGGAGTATAGGGGTAATAAATTTGTAATAGATAAAGAAGTGATTTCTAAAGTATTAAGGGATAAGATATATAGTTTTTTGTCAGCTAACTACTTTGGTAAAAATATTGAATACAAAGTTCAAACAGATAGACAAACAGCAACTACAGCTACTGAAATAATGATCACGTTTGAGGCTTTGAGCCCTGCTGATCCATCAAACTTTGAGTTTAAAATAATATGTACAGCTAAAACAAAGGATAGTGCGGATATTAAAGAAATTAAAACCGTAGAAGCACTTATGCATATAGAAATGCCTAATAATATAGATAATGAAATACATGAAGCTTATGAGTGGCTTTATAATCCACCAGAAGTATTAGATAGTGCCATTACCTGTTTTTCAGATGTTGTAGTTACTGATGGGGGTAAACTAACAGTTATAGGGGATATGCGTGTTAAAGGTACTAGAAAAGAGACTCAAGTTGTAGGTGGCGTTTTGCAAGTGCCA
>CALJTN010000173.1 GCA_937976175.1 uncultured Clostridiaceae bacterium
TACCAGCTGTTCATAAGAATAAATTCGCTAGAAAATATAAAAGAAGGCATTATGTGATATCTAGTGATAAGTTTATAGAATGTAAGGAAACTCTGAGAGATGGGTTTGTATTAGAAGAAGTAGACATAGCTTTACTAAGACAAAACTCCTATGAAAATTCAGAGAAGGTACTAAATTGGCTTGAGGACTGGGGCGATGATGAAAAATTCAAAGAATATGGCGTAGGATACATTCTGCGTAATAGTAAGACAATTGTAAGCTACTCTTTGAGTGATTGCAGGTTTGGTAAGAAAATAGCAATTGGAATACATACAGATAAAAGATACAGAAGAAATGGTTATGGAAAAATAGTTGCATCTGCAGTAATTAAAGAGTGTTTTGTTAAGGGATACGAAGAAATTGATTGGCTTTGCGTAGATACGAATAAAGGATCCATTGCTATGGCAGAAAAATTAGGCTTTACTTTAAGCAATTATTATTATGCTTTCACCTCATATCCTCCAATTGAAAATATAAAGGATTTATCAGAAGCTGAGTGGCATGAGTGGGGCGAATATTTAGAAGGAGCAGCTAACACTGAAAAGCAGTTAATATTGGACAGTCTTTATTGTTACATACACGCTAATGATGTTGAAAAGGCAATAAGTCTTATGACAATCATGAGGAATAAGGACATTGAAATAGATTATTTAAGCTTTAAAAATTATATTACTTCGCTTCAAAATTATGATATTTGTTCTAACTTCGCTAAAGAAGCTTGGATTGATTTTATAAATGCTAATATAGATTGCACTGAATAATCTATATTAGTTTTGAGGCTTATTATTCTTATTAAAGAGTAATAAAAAAATGTATAAGAGTCTAGTGATAGACGCTTATACATTTTTTAATTTTATTTTGTTTTAAAAAGGTAAACAATGATTTCCGTGATTAAAGCTAAAACTGCACCAACTCCAACTATAAACAGATAACCTATAATACTGGTTAAATCACCCCATCCTGGTGCAGTATTTCCTAATACTACATAAAACATGTAAAGCACACCTATCAGGGCAGAGATTGTATAGAGTATAAAGAATATCCTTTTGCCTAAAAAACCACCTACACATGGTATGAAAGCGGAAACCATAGCTATTATAATCAAACCCAATATATATCTGCCAAAGATTTCACTACCAAGTACAAATCTAGTTGTAAGTAACGCAACAAATATTAATAGTGCATAAAATATAAAAACTCCAAGCCATTTATTTGATTTTTTTAATGGTAGCATAATAATCCTCCTTTAAGTTGATTTCCACAAGGCCTATCTATTAGTTTTCTTAACTAAAGTTACCTTTAATTCGCCTTAACTTGCGAAAAAGATAAGCATTATTTATATTGTGTTATATTGTATACGAATTTAGTCACATCTTAGACACGTTTTTAATAAATAAATATATAATATAGTCCTTATTCCATTCATACCTTCCCTCAAAAAAATTTTTTTTGTAATTTAAAGTCTATTTTAATCCTTTTACGCCATTTACGATGAGCCGCTGAGCAAGTGCAGCCATTTCTTCGGGTGTTTCTTTCATTCCACTTTCAAGCCAGGTTTGAAAAAGTCCAAGATATCCAGAAATAATGAAAGAATAGAAGTATTCAAAGTTTTGAGAATTTTTTGTATTATACAGTTGTATCCAATCATAAAGACATTTTTCCTTTACGGCAGTCTTTAATCGGTCTACAAAGGAAATATCTCCATTTTTACCAAGTAATACTGTACACATGGAGGAATTTTCCGCAAGATAGGTAAATATATCAACTATAATAGGAAAGGTAGTCTGTTTTAACTCGCTTGGTGAGTGAGCATCAACAATTGCATTAAACTCTTCAAAGATTTCATTCTCTATCTGCTCCATCATATGGTAAACATCTTTATAATGAAGATAGAAAGTACCTCTGTTAATATCAATAAAATCAGCAATTTCACGCACTGTAATGTCTTTAACAGATTTTTCTTTAAGTAGTTCTGCTAGTCCTTGGCGGAGCTGCTGTTTTGTTTTGCGCACACGGCGGTCTACTGTTTTGTTATCCATAAATATTACTCCCTATTCACCAAATTTATTGGAATATGTTCATAAGTGAACACCCCGTGTGTTAATTGATTATTGTGTTAATGAACGGCTATTGCAATAATAGTATTATATACCACAAATTAACAATTGTCTATTATGTTCAAAGGGGGATTTGACTTTATGAAACATATACCCGAAAAAATAATTAAGCACAGGAAAATTGTGCTTGGATTATTTTTTATTGCTATACTTTTAAGTGTAGTCTTATCTAAATTAGTTAATGTGAACTATGACTTAATTAAATACCTGCCTAATGATCTAAATTCTACTGTTTCCCTTGAAATTATGAAGGCTGAATTCACAAAGTCACCTCCCAATGCAAGGGTACTTATAAAAAATGTTACCATACCTGAAACACTAAATTATAAAAAAATTATAAGTGAAATTCAGGGTGTTCGGGAAGTAACCTGGCTAGACCATGCTACTGATATCTAT
>CALJTN010000174.1 GCA_937976175.1 uncultured Clostridiaceae bacterium
ATTCTCACAAGTTAAAAATTCCCTCAACTCCAGATTGAGGGAACCTAATACACATTTAATTTTAACTTAAATTCTCAACATGCCACTTGCCACCTGGGTGGCAGCAACAATTTTATAATAAGTTCTTGCAGTGAGTGAAAATACAATTCCATAGATGATTGCAAAAACAAAGGATGTTATTATGGTACATATCATAAATAGAGATACATTTGTCAAATTTAAAACAATAAGTAGTTTTGTAATCATGGGAAATGCAAAGGCAACATGCATCATGGTAGTAATAAGCGGTAGAAAAAACACCATTAATATTTGACTTCTGATAGTTTTCTTTATTTCTATTTTGCTCATCCCAACCTTTTGCATAATCTCAAAACGTTCCTTATCGTCATAGCCCTCTGATATTTGCTTATAGTAAATAATCAACACTGTTGCCATTAAAAATAAAGACCCTAGAAAGATCCCTAGAAAGAAAAGTCCACCATATATGGATAGAAAGGCTTCTCTGCTACTTGTAACACTCTCAAGGATCACCTCTATATTATTTTCCATAAACCTTTGATTTAACTTGCTAGAAAGTAACATAGCCTCCTTATCTGTACCCTCAACATCAAATGAAGCTGAATATATTTTATTATTATTTATTCCTATATCATCCATGTTATTTGAAAAAACTACATATGTGTCTACTATATCCATCCCCCGTTTTGCGCCAAATAAAAGTGTATCTATTTCTTCCTTCACCCTAAAGGTTTTATCCTCAATGGTGATGCTATCCTTACCATAACCCTTTGCTGTTGAAAAAATAACTACTTCGTCATCAGCAAGTTTAATGTTTTTCTCTTCTAACCTGTTATAATCTGAAATGGGAATAGAAACCAACATGCAAAAATCTGAATTATACGCTGCGCCTTTACTTAATAAAAACTTATGGTCTTTTTTCGTAAATGCAGACCCACTGCTCCAATAGTTAAGTTTATTTTTTATATTTACTTTATTTTCTTTTATCTCATTATCCAAAATTCCCACTAGCTTTTGCGCTTGGTCTTCAGTGATCTTTGTGCCCTTCATCATAAGCTCCCTTGGATAGCGAGTTCTTAAAGCATCTTCCATACCAACATATAGAGAAACTGTAGTAGAAAGCATTACAAGTACTGTGGTACTTAAAATACAAATATTCGCAAGCCCTACTGCATTTTGCTTCATTCTATACAACATACCAGAAACAGAAATGAAATTTTTTGTTTTGTAGTAAAATTTCTTATTTTTTCTAAGAAGCTTCAAAGCTACAATACTTCCTGCTGTGAAAAGTGTGTATGTTCCTATCATAACTAGAATAACTGCAATAAAAAACATATTTAGAGCAGTAAGCGGTGATTGTACGCTCAGTGCCATTCCATATCCAGTGCTAAGAGCTATTAAACCTATAATAGTTATAATCCATTTCGTCTTAGGTTCTTTTTCGCCATGCTCTGTTCCTTTTAAAAGTTCTATGGGATTAGCTATTTTAATTTGAAATAAATTTGATAACAGTGTAGTAGAAAAAATGCCCCCAAAAACAATTAAAGTTCTTATTACAGATGGCATGGAAATAGAGAAGCCAAAGGACACTGCAAAGCGAAGTAACTTTAGAAGCAAAAGAAACATAAGTTTATTCAAAACTATGCCACCAAAAAGCCCTGCTACTAAGCTAACCAAGGAAGTAATAATGCACTCTAAAAACAGCACTTTGGCAATGTGCTTTTTTTCAAGCCCTAACACATTATACAATCCAATTTCTTTTTTACGCCTTTTGATTAAAAAGCTATTGGTGTAAAAAAGAAATATAGCTGAAAAAATTCCAATTACTATTGTTCCAAGAGAGAGAATTTTTTTTAGGCTCTCAGACCCCTGTGGACCCTCTAACCCCTTATTTATTGAAATGGAATGCATAATATAAAACATAATAATAGTGCATATACTGGTAATTACAAATGGTAAATAGGTCTTACTATTCTTTTTAATATTCATAATTGCCAGCTTTAAATAAAATAGCTTACTCATTTACGCCACCTCCAGTGGCAATCACTGTGAGCGCATTTGAAATTTTCTCGAACATCTCCTCATTTGACATAGAACCTCTATAAAGTTGATGGAATACCTCTCCGTCCTTAATAAAGAGTACTCTTCCTGCATGGCTCGCAGCCTTAGTACTATGGGTAACCATTAGGATGGTTTGCCCTTCCTTATTTATTTCTGAAAACAACTTTAATAGATGATCCGTAGCTTTTGAGTCCAGTGCCCCTGTTGGCTCGTCTGCTAAAACAAGCTGCGGTGAGGTAATAACTGCTCTAGCCACAGCTGTTCTTTGCTTTTCACCACCAGATACCTCATAAGGATATTTAGATAATATGCCCTGAATCCCTAGTTTCTTTGCAATAGGACTTAATCTCTTTTCCATTTCCTGATATGTTTTTCTAGACAAGACAAGCGGTAAAAAGATATTATCTTTTATAGAGAAAGTATCAAGCAAGTTAAAATCTTGAAATACAAAACCTAAATTATCTCTACGGAATGCAGATATTTCGCTTTCTTTGATTGCTACAACATTCTTACCATTTAGTAAAACCTCACCGCTAGTGGGTTTATCTAAGGATGCCAAAATATTAAGTAATGTTGTTTTGCCTGAACCTGACTCCCCCATAATTGCTAGGTATTCACCCTTTTCCACTGAAAATGTTACATTGCTTAATGCCTGTACTTGATTTCCACCAAATCTTGTGGTATATATCTTTTTTATATTATTCACTTCTAATAACGGCATGTTTTTCCTCCTCATCACTTTTGAATATACTATAATTATAAGAAAAAAAGAAATGCTTCACCATAATCTAGGCTTACATTTCTTCTTATAACCTTACATTTCTGTAAGGTGAATTTATTCAATCATAGTTTTAATAGAAGAAAGATCAATTTTCACCCTTGTTCCAAGGTCAAGCTTAGATATTATGGTTATTCTATGTGAGAGCTTATCCAATACCCTTTTGCAAAGATACAGTCCAATCCCAGTGGCCTTTTTATCCATCCGTCCATTATATCCAGTAAAGCCTTTCTCAAATACCCTTGGTAAATCCTCTTCTGCAATGCCAATCCCTGTATCCTCAATAACAAGAGTGGCTTCTGCAGCATCCTCCATATATATAGATATTGTGCCTCTATTTGTATATTTAAGTGCGTTGGATAGTATTTGTTCAATTACAAAAACCAGCCACTTTTCATCCGTTAATACAATACAATCCATTTCCTTAAAATCAAGAGCTATATTTTTTCTAATAAATATATTAGCATATTTTCTAATTCCTTGTTTTACAATTTGTGATAGACTATAGTTTTGAATCACTAAGTCCGATGATCTATTTTCAATTTTTAAATAACCTAGTACCATCTCAACATACTGCTCAATTTTAAATATTTGCACTAACAATTCTTTGTTTACTTCACTCTGATTTCCTTGTTCACTTTGATTTCCTTGTTCCCTTTGCTCACTTTGTAACAATAGCCTTATTGCCGCAATAGGGGTCTTAATTTGATGAGCCCAAAGGGTATAGTAGTCCATCATTTCTGTCTGTTTACTATCCATCTTTGAACTCATTTCTAGTTTTTGATCATAAAGTGCCCGTAGGTTTTTTTGGTAATCAACTTCAATTAAATTGTTAGCTAAGGGCATTTCCCCCAAGTCTGTGGTGATTTGTTTTTCAAGAGCGCATAACTCCTTATGTTTTTTATAATATTCCATAAAATCATAAACTATAAAGGTGCCTGCAACACAGAAACATAGGAAGAGTCCGTATACTACTGGTTCAAATGCTAAGGAGTACAAAGAAAAAACCACAATAAAAATCACACAAAAAATGCTATTCATTACTAAAGTTTTAATGTGATTTTTCATATACCAAAATACAATCCATAAAAGAGAATTTTCTTTCATATCATTCCACCATATACCCCATACCTTTTTTTGTTTTAACAAAGTTACAAAGACCCATATCCATTAGTCTTTTTTTCAAACGACTAACATTCACAGTTAAAGTATTATCGTCAATATAGCTATCACTTTCCCATAACCTTGTCATAATAGCATCCCGAGAAATTGCTTTCCCCACATTCTCAAGTAAAATTTGGATGATCTTAAATTCATTTTTTGTAAGCTCAATTTTAACATTTTCATATTCAAGAGTAGTCTGGCTTAGGTTTAACACTACACCATTATGTTCAATTACATTCATGGTTCCACCGAAAGAATAGGTTCTTCTTAGTAGTGCCTGTACCTTTGCAACAAGAATATTAAAATCAAATGGCTTTGCAATAAAATCATCTCCACCCATATTTACAGCCATAATAATATTCATATTCTCACACATAGAAGAAATGAAGATAATGGGTACTTTTGATATCTTACGAAATTCACTGCACCAATGATACCCATTGAAAAAGGGTAAAGATATATCCAAAAGCACAAGATGTGGCTCAAACTGAACAAATTGTGCGATAACCTCTTTAAAATTAGTTACAAATTCAGCCTCATAGTTCCATTGACATAAAGAATTTTTAATAGATTTTGCAATTACCATATCATCTTCTACAATTAATATTTTGTACATATATTACTCTCCTATACTATTATTCCAGCCTTTCATCTAAGGTTCTTTTAATTTACTATAATTCTAAACATGCCACTTGCCACCTGGGTGGCACTAATTTATATTTTGTAAATTGACTTTAGTGCTTTGTAAAATACTTCCGCATTTAGTATAACGCCCTTGTGACCTTCACCTTCAATGATGAAATTTTTTAGATTTGTAAACTGGTTTTTGTACTCAGTTACATTTGTTTCCCATATCTCATCTTTGCTTCCGATTATTTGGAACATAGGAATATCAAGTTTAATGCTAGGTGAAACTGCACTATTGTTCTTATCTAGTGTGGAGGCATTTTGTAGCATTAAACTCTCCAGCATTTTGCTATC
>CALJTN010000175.1 GCA_937976175.1 uncultured Clostridiaceae bacterium
AATGGGTCAGAAGTAATGGTTACTATCCAGGAAGGTAAATTTCATCAGGTAAAGAGAATGTTTGAAAGTGTGGATAAAAAAGTTGTATTTTTAAGAAGAATTAGCTTTGGACCATTAAAATTAGATGAAAATTTATGTGAAGGACAATATCGTGAATTGTCGGAAGAAGAGATAGAATTATTGAAACAGGTTTAATTTAGTTAACTATATGATTATATGTGGCAAAAGTGAATAAAATATGAATAAAATGCCTTCATTTTATAATTTATTTACAATGAAATTTGCAAAAAATACTTGCAAAACTTTGTTAAATTTAATATAATTAAGTTGCAAGGATAAATAGAGAGATAAATAGCCCCCTTTTTATTTATTATTAAACAGCCCGACCCCAAGGGCTGTTTTGTTTTGTAGAAAAAAGCAGATTTTTGTAAAAAAATCTCTATATAGTATATTTCGACAAAATGCCTACATTGAATAAAACTATTCAATGTAGGCATTTTTTACTTAATAATAGGGAAACATATAAGTATATGGTGTATACTAGATGCGCTTTTTAGATTATAATGAAAGTGAGCAAATATAGAAATACATGAATAATTTGACACAATGATTGTTAGAAAATAAAAACATTAGTGAATATTTTTTTTAGAATTTTAAAAAATATATTAATACAAAGATTAGATAGGAGGAAGTCTGATGGAGATAAAAGAGGTTTTAATAAGTTTTATGACTGAGCAAGCATACAAACCTATGAACATAAAAGAACTCTCTAAAGTGTTTGATATTAGAAAAGGAGATATGAAAGAGTTTACTAGCTTACTAGCTGGTATGGAAAAAGATGGTGAAATAATTAAAACTCGTACTGAGCATTATGGTATTCCAGAGAAGATGGGTCTTGTAATTGGCAAATTCCAAGGTCATCAGAGAGGTTTTGGATTTGTAATAGCTGATGAAGAGAGACCGGATATATTCATTCCTGCAGATAATGTAAATGGTGCAATGAATGGTGATAGGGTACTTGCAAAGGTATTGAAAGAAGAGAATAAAGGCAAGAAGTGCGAAGGCGAGATTGCAAGAATAGTAGAAAGATCCAATAAAACAATAATAGGAACTTATGAGGATAGTAAAAACTTTGGGTTTGTAGTAGCAGACGATAAGAGGATAGCTCAGGACATATTTATTCCTAAGGCTGAAAGAAATGGTGCAATAACAGGGCAAATAGTAATAGCTGAAATAACGCAGTGGCCAGAACAAAGAAGAAACCCTGAGGGAAGAATCATTGAAATTCTCGGTAATAAAGGGGATAAAGGAATTGATATATTAACTATAATTAAAAAACATAAGCTACCAGAGGAGTTTCCAATAAAGGTTGAAGCTTATGCGGACAATATTGCTGAGGAAATCCCAGAAGGAGAATACACTCGTAGAACAGATTTAAGAGACCTGCGTATGGTAACTATAGACGGAGAGGATGCTAAAGATTTAGATGATGCTGTATCCATTGAGATTTTAGCTAATGGTAACTATCGTTTAGGAGTTCATATAGCAGATGTTACTCACTATGTTAAAGAGAAAAATCCATTGGATATAGAAGCTTTAAAAAGAGCAACTTCAGTATACTTAATTGATAGAGTTATACCAATGCTTCCTAAAAAATTATCTAATGGAGTTTGCAGTTTAAATCCTAGAGTGGATAGACTTACCCTTAGTTGCTTTATGGAAATAGATAAGAAGGGTAAAACTGTAGATCATGAAATATTAGAAACTATTATAAAAACTAATGAGAGAATGACTTATACTGATGTTACAAAAATACTAAGAGAAAAAGATGAAGAATTAATCAAGAGATATGACTACTTACACGAAGACTTCAAACATATGGAAGAACTATGTGCTATTCTTAATAAAAAGAGAATGGGTAGAGGGGCTATAGACTTTGATTTTGCGGAATGTAAAATAATACTAAATGAATTTGGAAAACCTGTAGAAGTTAAACCTTATGAAAGAGCTATAGCAAATAGAATAGTTGAAGAGTTTATGTTAACGGCTAATGAAACTGTAGCTGAGCATATGTTCTGGCTCAATGTACCATTTGTATACAGAATTCACGAGGATCCAGATGAAGAAAAGCTAATACACTTTAGTGAATTTGCACATAACTTAGGATATGCTATGAAGTGGGGACAGGAGATACATCCAAGAATGCTTCAGGAAGTAATAGCTAGTGTAAAAGGAAAGAAAGAAGAAATGGTGCTAAGTAAATTGTTACTTCGTTCTATGATGAAAGCAAAGTATTCTCCAGAATGTAATGGACACTTTGGTTTAGCAGCTAAATATTATTGCCACTTTACTTCACCAATTAGAAGGTATCCAGACCTTATGATCCATAGAGTAATCAAAGAAGTTATAAATGGAGGATTAAGTGACGGAAGAACGGATAAATTAAGAAAAGAAGTAGATATAGCAGCAAAACAATCTTCTGATATGGAAAGAGTAGCCATGGAAGCTGAGAGAGAAGTAGATGACTTAAAGAAAGCAGAATACATGAGTGAAAGAATTGGAGAAGAATTTGAAGGTATTGTTTCTTCAGTAACTAACTTTGGGCTATTTGTAGAGCTTCCGAATACTATAGAAGGATTGGTTCATATGAGTAGCTTAGATGATGATTATTATGTCTTCGATGAAAGACATTTAACTCTTATTGGTGAGAGAACTAAGAAGATGTATAAACTAGGAGACGAAGTAAAAATCGTAGTTAGTAAAGTTGATTTAGCTTCTCATGAGGTTTACTTTGATATACTAAAAGATGGTGAAGACAAAGAAGAAAATGTAGAGCAGTACCCTATTATTAGTTTAGATGAGTATAATAGAGAAGAAGTGACACATGAAACGGATCATATTGTAGAATAAACTAAATTTAAAAATACAGAAGGGGCATTAATGGCCTCTTCTATTTATTCTATTTAGAAGACTTGTTGTAAAAATAATCCATAAACATTGAAAAAGAATAGATGATATAGTATAATAATATATTAATAAGAATAAAGTAGGTGAGGTTATGGCAAAGGAAACAACAAATAAAACACTAGTGGAGAATAGAAAAGCAAGACATGATTATTTCATAGAGGAAGCAATGGAAGCTGGTATAGAGCTTGTGGGAACAGAAGTAAAGTCTATTAGAGCTGGAAAGGCAAACTTAAAAGATAGTTATGCCGATGTTATGAATGGAGAAGTATTTATTCGTAATATGCATATAAGCCCTTATGAACAAGGTAACATATTTAATAAGGATCCCTTAAGAAATAGAAAATTACTACTTCATAGAGAACAAATAAATAGACTGCAAGCCTTTACTGCACAAAAGGGGTTTACCCTAGTACCATTATCCCTTTATCTTAAAAATGGCAGGGTAAAAGTTAATCTTGGCGTGGTTAGAGGTAAGAAGGATTACGATAAGAGAGATGCAATGCTTGAAAGAGATGCTAAGCGAGATATTGCCAGGGAGTTAAAGGATAGAATGAGATAACAAGAATTAATGCACTGAAATTCCATAATATTAGCACTTGATAAAGCATATAATATGGTGTATCATTATGTTTGTAGTCAGCAACACAGTAAAACATTAAAAAATTAATATATAATTGATGAATAACACATTGAAAATTTAATGAGTATAAAATTGCGTTATATATGCAATAATCATAGTGTATTATTGCAATGCAAAAGATTTGAATTAAATCTTTTGACAATAAGGGGGCGTACTTGGTTTCGACGGGGGTACGTTGCATCTAGGAAGCGAGTCGAGGGAACCTATGGGCCCGCGTTAAAAAACTATAGGAAAAAATATAAACGCAAACGATAATTTAGCACTAGCAGCTTAGTTCTGCTACGTCTTACCTTTGAGTACCGCGACTTAGGATAGGGCGCCGACAGCGGTGAACCGAGTCTAGGAAAGCTTTGACCTAGAAACGGAAAATATGAAGCTACCAAAGCTTAAACCTTGCCAGTAGGGGTTAAGTAGAGGGAAATTTAAAATATTGGCTGCACTCGGAGATGCCTAGGTGTTATGGCTTTCGGACAGGGGTTCGACACCCCTCGCCTCCACCAACCTTAACACTGTCCATATTTTCGTTACTACTGCTAGGTTCTACCTTGTAGGTAACATGAACGTGGTCAACATAGATTACTATTTTATGCACAAAGTTTTCAATAACTTTCCTTTTAGCATCTGGATCCTCGCTTTCGAGGTTATCCATGGAAGCTAGAAGGAATTTTTTTATTTTACTTTCATCAAGCCAGGAGTAATCTTTTTTTACTAAGTTTTCCTTCTTATTCTGAACATCTTTGAGCTGCACTTCCAATTCATTTGTTTTTCTAGCAAGTAAATCCTTAGACATCTTTCCATCAAAGGCCATATCAAAAGCCATATCAATTTTAGCTTGAATAGATTTTTCTTGTGCAAGAAGGGTCTTTTTTTCTTTTGCAGCAGATGCATTTATTTCTTTTAATTTTTCATATATTCCAGAAGTAATTTCTTCAATAGCATCAGTATTAAAAATACGCTCTTTCAATTTAGCCACAATATAATTTTCAAGGATATCCTGTCTTATATTTTTATTACTGCAGG
>CALJTN010000176.1 GCA_937976175.1 uncultured Clostridiaceae bacterium
TCATCCTTTACACTTTTATAATAATCATAATTACCAGCATAACTTTTAAAAGCATTGTCCTCAATAGCAATGACTCTTTCACTATTTTTATTGATAAAATATCTGTCGTGAGAGATGAAAAATATAGTTCCTTTAAACTCTTCTAGCGCTTCCTCAAAGGTTTCTATGGAATCAATATCAAGATGATTAGTAGGCTCATCTAGTATCAATAAATTTACATCTTCAAATAACAGTTTTCCTAGCTTTAGTCTTATTTTCTCCCCTCCAGATAAATGCTTTACTTTTTTAAAGACACTGCCACCATAAAACATGAATTTCGATAAGTATTCACGTGCTTTCCCCTCGGGTAAAAAAACGTCTTCTCTAAAACAATCCAGCACAGTGAGTTCCTCGTCTTTAAAAGTAATTTTCTGTGGCAAATATGCCGCCATTACATTGGCACCGAGTTCCACTGTGCCAGCATCCGCCTGTTCTTCACCTAAGAGTAGTTTTAAGAAGGTGGTTTTGCCACTACCATTTGGACCGATTAACGATACTCTTTCGCCGTAATTAATCATCAAATTTGCACCTTTAAAAATAACTTTATCTTTAAAGCTTTTAGATAAGTCTACAGCTTTGATAGTCTCATTTCCTGACCGCTGCACAGCTTTTAAAGTTAGTTTCATATTCTGCTTTTCAAAAACTGGTTTTTCAGTTCTTACAAATTGGCCTCTGGTTCGATAAAACTTATTACTTTCAGTGTCACTACCTTTCATCTTATCAAGTCTTTTTTGTAGGCTGGCGGCTCTTTTAAAGAATTTATTATTATCCACCCTAGTTGCCCAATCCCTTAACTCCTTTACATTCTTCTCTATTGCCTTAATCTGCTTTTGCTGTTCCTTATATTGATGAAATTGTTCAAGCATATTCTCTTCCTTTTGATTAACATAAGAGGAATAATTACCTTTGTAAGTTATAGATTCCATATCTTCTATCTCTATAATCTTTGATACTACACCATCAAGAAAATATCTATCATGAGATACAATTATAACAATTCCTTTATAAGCTTTCAGATAACCTTCAAGCCATTCAATTGAATCCATATCCAAATGATTTGTAGGTTCATCCAGTAGTAATATATCCGGATTATCCATCAAGAGCTTCCCAAGCACTACCGTAGTTTTTTCACCACCGCTTAATAAATTATAATCTTTGTTTAAAAAGCTATCATCAAGCTTCAGGCCCGTACAAATCTTACTTAATTTTTCTTCTGTATTGTATCCGCCTTTAACTTCATATAATTGAACCAAATCACTATACTGCTTCAAGGCTTTATCCAAGGCAGTGTCTTCTAGAACCTTCATCTTATCTTCTAATTCACGCATTTCCCTTTCTATACTATGAACTTCTTCAAATGCTAAGTTTAAAACATCAATAACCTTTAAACTGTCATGATACTGCGGTATTTGTTCAAGGTAAGCACTTGTGGCCCCTCTTGGCATGTTAATAAGGCCTTCATCATATCCATAGCTTGAGGTTTGTGGGTAACCTGGATAGTAATTCATAGGTTCTATTCCCGCTATTAATTTAAGGATAGTGCTCTTTCCACTTCCATTTACACCTACTATACCAACTTTTTCTCCTGAATAAACTTGAAAACTTATATTTTTAACAACAAGCGTTGCATCCATATATTTTTTTACACCATTTAACGATAATTCAAACATAAAAATCCCTTCTTTCATTCATAATATAAGTTACGCATTTTATGGACAGAATGAAAAAGTTCCTAACTTCTGCAATTTTTAAAGTAATCTAAAAAAACAAAAAGACCATAAGAAGATCCTCTCTTCTTACAGTCTGAAAATACTCTAATACTACTATAATTTATTAAAATCAGATATACGCAAAAAAGTATGCTCATTAATAAAGCCATCTCCTTATGCCAATATATCTTGCACCAAAATTTTTCAAAAAAACTCCGGCTTAATATTTCAAAAAAATTCTTGAAATATGCTATAAATTATAATGCTCGATTCCAGTAAAGTAAGTTACCTTCTAAACGCCTTATTCCATAAAGAGCATAACAATAAAACCTAAATATAATTAGGCAAATTAAAACTCATTATAAAATACATATTAATTTAAAATTAATATTAGCAATTAGATGGTGTCATAACTTACTTCCCCCTTTAAACTCTTTTCTTAATTATATCATCTTTTATATTTTATGTAAATAAGTTTAAATAATGTATTGTTTAACGGACATTCTAATTGAAACAACATGCCACTTGCCACCTGGGTGGCACCATATAAAAGCTGATAAATCCATAGAATTTATCAGCTCTAATATTATACATGTGATTATTAATATGTGTAGACTAAGCCTACGGATGCTTTTATTTCTAACTCTCCTGATGAAATACTTGTCATAGGAGCTGCCTCAGGGCTAGATTTTACACTATCCATACCATAATACATTACTGGAGGATTGTAGCCGCCACCGATTTCATTAATCTGTGATGGTAGACTTATCTTAATTCCAAACTGTTTTGCTAGTACATCAGCCTTTGCTTTTGCTTTAGTTGTTGCATTCTCTAAAGCTTGTAGATAATATTTATCCGGATCAGCTACTGTAAAACGGATATTAGAAACTGTGTTTGCTTCATTTGCTGTCACTGCATCAATGACTGCTCCAACTTTTGAAATATCTCTGATTGTTATTTCTAGTGTATTAATTACTCTATAACCTGTTACATATGGACGTTGATCTTTTTCAGAATAGGTTTCCATTGGATATATTGTATACTGTGAAGTTTTAATATCTACCTCTGCAATCTTTAGATCTTTTAGAACTTGCATAACCTTATTCATTTTTGTTGCATTTTCTTGTTGTGCCACTTTTGAGCTTTTATTTTCTGTTTGAACACCTACATTAATATAAACCATATCGGGTTTCACCTTTACAGTACCTTCCGAACTAACTGAAATTGTTTTTTGTGATACTTTCGAGCCATCAGTATTATCCGTTGATGAAAACCCACTTGCTATTGAAGCAAAAATAAATACAAATGCTAAAGTGCATATTAACATAATCTTTTTACTCATTTTAACCGCCTCCTAATTTATTTAGTTCTTATACTCTTATAACGTAAAGGAAAGACCAAAAGTTACAATAATAATTAATTTTAGTAATAAAGATATTTTTTTAGTTGTATAAACATTTCTAGTATCTTTTCATATCTTATAGTACAAATCCTAAAGTATCACTGATGCTTATTAAGATATTTTGTGGTTTGTAAATTTACTATTAAAGAGGATGATAAAATGAAATGCAAACTAAGTGATAAGAACAAAATGTGCATCCAGGAAGCAGGTAATGAAAGCATACCTTTAGCAAAATTGCCTTATATAAATCCTTTAACACTGCTGCAACGTCGAAAAGAAGCATATTGTATTCGCAGGAATGCTGCAGCCTTTCAAAGAAATCTTCCAATGTCAGCTCACTTTACTAATAATGATGAAAAAATATATTTAAATAAGATTGCTAGTTACTCTAAAGCATTGCCTCATAACAACTTAGGTGAGGTTGATCTAAATGCTTATAGAGCATGGATTAAAGCATTAACCACTGGTACTCCTAGACGCTTTGAAGCTATTCCCTTGGGTGGAACTGCAAAACTGTCAAATCCTCAAGCTTCATATGCATATAATTTAGTAGGCGGTGACTCTCATTACTTTAATATGATAACATCCCCAAGCTTTAGCAGTGCTGAAACTGCCAGTGAGATGGCTGAAAATTATTGGTTAGCCCTAACTCGTGATATACCTTTCTGCGATTATAGCACAAGTCCTCTTATAATTGCTGCTACAGAGGATTTATCAAAGTTTTCGGATTTTCGAGGACCTAAGCACAATGGAAAGGTTACTACAAAAACACTGTTTAGAGGGGTTACTCCTGGTGATTTAATAGGACCATATATATCTCAGTTTCTTTACCTGAATATCCCATTTGGATCAAGGACAATAACCCAAAGATACCGTACTACTTTAGCAAAAGATAACTTTATGACTGATTACCCTTTATGGCTACTAGTACAAAATGGCATTTCAACGAAGTTATCAAATAATTATGATACTTTGCCACGGTATATTCGAAATGGCCGCGACTTAGGCGAATGGGTGCATCAGGATTTTAGCTTTCAAAGTGTTCTTTCTGCTTGCCTTATATTGATGAGCTTTGGAAAGGACGCACTGGCACAAGAAAATCCCTATTTAAACTCTAAAACTCAAAGTGGCTTTGTTACTTTCGGATCAGCTCACATCTTAGATTTAGTAACTCAAGCAGCACGTAAAGCATTAGAAGCCGCCTGGTTTCAAAAGTTTATTGTATTTAGACGACTTAGGCCCGAGGAATTTGGAGGTAGAGTTCATAACTGTATAACTGGGGCTACCAAATATGCTATTAACCCAGAACTGTTCAGTTCAAAAGCCCTCTCAAGGACTTTTAGTAAGTTTGGAACCTATCTGCTACCCATGGCTTATCCAGAAGGGTGTCCTACACACCCAGCTTATCCTGCTGGACATGCTACTATTGTGGGAGCTGGGGTTACTATGCTTAAGGCGTTTTTCAAAGAAGATTTTGTTATACCAAACCCTGTTTCAACTAATTCTGATGGAACCTCTCTAGTTTCTTATTGCAGTAAGTTTTTAACTATTGGAGGCGAACTGAACAAACTTGCTTCAAATATTTCACTTGGACGTGATACCGCAGGTGTTCATTGGCGTTCAGATGGAATTGAGGGTTTAAAGCTAGGTGAAGCAGTAGCTATTGGAATTCTTCAAGATTACAAAGAGTGTTTCAATGAAACCTTTGCAGGCTTTTCTTTTAAGAAGTTTGATGGTACTACCATAACAATTTAGTCATAGAAAGAGGCTATCTTTTTAATGATTTAAAGAAAATCATTTAAGATAGCCCTTTCTTATCCTTTGTGACCTTAATATTAACTGCACCAGTGAAAAATCATGTCAGTTAATCTATAAAGTGGATTTTATTTAATAATGAGACCTAGTATAGCAGAAAGTGAAACTGCTTGAATAGCGGTAACTTTAGCACCATTAACATCAGCAATGTTTACTCCCATACCTTCAATATCACAACTAGTAAAATCTATGCCTTTAAGACTTGTGAAGTTCATTTGAGCCCCAAGTAAATTAGACTCGTGGAATTCAACTTTTAAAAATTTTGAATTTTGAAAATCTGAAGAACGTAATTGACATTGAACAAATGCAACTTGCTTACAGTTAGAATAACTAAAAAAAGAAAATTGGCCATTACAATTTTCGAAAATTACATCTCTAAGGGTAGCTTCATTTAAATTAATACCAATAATTTTACAGTTTTGAAATTCTACTCTATGTAATGAGGCCTCATTAAAATCTACATTAGATAAATCACAATTTTCAAATCTCACATCCATCATTTCTATACGTCTGAAGGTTATTTTATTAAAAACAACTTTTTTAAATATTACTTGTTTAAAAGTCACTCTGTCTGCCTGTCGGTTTTCTAAAGAACAATCACTAACTGTGCCAAAAGAAAATACACTTTCATCCTCAATATTCTCCTTAGCTAATTCTATAATATCTAAATCACTATCAAATTTAGGTCTTAAAACCTTTGTTTTTATTTTCTTGTCTTCCATAAATATGATCCTGCCTTTCATTTCACTCAAGGCACAAAACGGAACGAAACTCTTTAGCCTTGATATAGTTTTATTAAGATTACAGTAAGTGTGCTACTGATACTGTAAACAGCATAATAGCTCACGTCCCTTTCCATAGTTCACAAAAAAAAGACATGTAGAGCCTGTGTACGTAATCAGATTTACGTGGCATGCACTACATGTTTCAATATATTTATATCATAAAATCATTTCAAGAGTCAACAAGATTTAATAACATTTTTGAGAGTTTACCTTTATTCTATTTTAAGTTTATTAAAAGTTCCCCTGCCTTTACCTGTTGTCCTTCTTTAACATTAATTGACTCAACCACACCTGCTACGGAGGCCATTACCCTTGTCTCCATCTTCATAGCTTCAACTACCATTAATGGTTGATTTTCAGTTACCCTATCTCCTTCTGACACTAAGATAGCTGCAATAGTTCCAGGTATTGGAGCTCCAATCTCTAAAGGATTTGATGGATCTGCCATTTCTGTGGTTACAAAACTTTGCAGTGTTTTGCTGTTTCTATCTTTTATTTTTATTTCTCTTCTATTTCCATCTACCTCGAAAACAAGAACTTTATTACCTTCCAAATCCAGTTTACCTATCTTAAGTAGCTTTATCATGTAGTTTTTTCCATCAGCAATTTCTGCTTCACAGGTTTCTCCCTCATTGAGACCGTGGAAAAACACATCACTTCCTATTCTACTTAAATCTCCAAACTCCTTAATGTATTTTATATAGCCCTCAAATACCTCAGGATATAAAGAATAGCTTAGTATATCTTTTTTATCTGGAATAATATCAAATTTCTCTATTAGGTGCTTTTCTATCTTGCAAAAATCCTCCTCAGGAAGTAGTTCCCCAGGTCTACAAGTAATTGCATTCTCACCCTTTAAAACTAAATTCTGAAGTTTTTCTGGGAAGCCTCCCATAGGTTGACCCATCATTCCTTTAAAATAGGATACAACGGAATCTGGGAAAGACATATTAGTTGCTTTTTCATATATATTTTCTGGTTTAAGGTCATTTTGAACCATAAATATCGCAAAATCCCCCACCATCTTAGAGGATGGTGTTACCTTTACAATATCTCCCACCATTTCATTTACCACCTTATAGGTTTCTTTAATGTCATTAAATTTATGTCCAAGGCCGAAACTTTCTACCTGTGGTTTAAGATTAGAGTATTGACCTCCTGGAATCTCATATCGATAAATTTCAGCAGAACCAGATTTAAGCCCTGATTCAAATTTATCATAAACTGGTCTTACCGCATCCCAATAATCTGATATGCCCTGAATTCCTTTAAGATCTATGCCTGTATCTCTATCAGTATTCTTAAGTGCTGCAACAATTGAATTTAAAGCTGGTTGACTTGTAAGTCCCGACATACTGTTAAAGGCAGTATCTATAATATCTACACCCGCCTCCGCTGCCATTAAAACTGTAGCAACTCCATTTCCTGTAGTATCATGAGTATGAAGGTGAATAGGCATTCCTACTTCCTTTTTTAAAGCATCAATTAGCTTAAAAGCAGCATGAGGTTTAAGTAATGCTGACATATCTTTTATTGCTAAGATATGCGCTCCTGTTTTTTCAATTTCCTTAGCTAGCTTAATATAATAATCCAAATTATATTTATTTTTTTTATCATTTAAGATATCCCCAGTGTAACAAATACAAGCTTCTGCAATCTTACCACTTTTAAGGACCTCATCTATGGAAGTTTCCATTCCTTTTAGCCAATTTAGAGAGTCAAAAATTCTAAAAACATCAATACCTGAAGCTGCAGATTCTTTAATAAATTCACGAATTATGTTATCCGGATAATTCTTATAGCCTACTGCATTTGCACCACGTATGAGCATCTGGAAAAGCACATTAGGAATTTTCAATCGCAGTTCTGTTAGTCTGTCCCAAGGAGACTCATTTAAAAAACGGTATGCTACATCAAAGGTAGCCCCTCCCCACATCTCAAGAGAAAACAAATCTCTTCCATAAACAGAAGTAGCCGTTGCTATATCTAACATATCCTTTGTTCTCACTCTAGTGGCCATTAAGGACTGATGAGCATCTCTCATGGTGGTATCCGTTAACAGTAATTTATTTTGGTTTTTAATCCATTTTAAAAGGCCTTCGCTGCCCTGCGTATCTAAAATCTGTTTTGTTCCACTTAAGCCTTGTGGCACTATAACTTTTGGCACTACTGGTACATCATAAAGTTTTTTAACTCCATTAGTTTCATTTACAACTTTTTCTCCAATGAATTTTAGCAGTCTATTTTCTTCATCTGCCTGTGGTGAAACGGATATTAACCCAGGATTTTCTTCAATAAACCCTGTATTACATTCTCCCTTTAAAAAAGTAGGATGATTCAGTACATTAATTAGAAAACCTATATTAGTCTTTACTCCTGTAATTTTAGTTTCTTCCACAGCTCTTATAGACTTCTTTACAGCATCAGGAAAGGTTCTAGACCAAGATATATTTTTTACCAAAAGACTATCATAATAGGGGCTAATTACCGCACCAGCAAAACCATTACCTCCATCCAGTCTTATTCCAAAGCCAGATCCCGTTCTATACTCTTCTATCTTCCCAGTATCTGGTGCAAAATTGTTAGAAGGATCCTCTGTGGTTATTCTACACTGAATAGAATAACCTTGAACCACAACATCCTCTTGAGAGGAGATTCCTATTTCTTTAGAATTTAAAGCATAATCTTCTGCTATAAGTATTTGACTTTGCACTATATCTATGCCTGTCACCATTTCCGTAACCGTATGTTCAACTTGAATTCTAGGGTTCATTTCTATAAAATAATGATTTCCATATGTATCAACTAAGAACTCCAAAGTTCCAGCATTTCTGTAATTTACTGATCTAGCTATTTTTAATGCATCATTGCAGATTTCATTCCTTTTTTCCTGTGATATGGAAAACGCTGGTGTATACTCTACAACCTTTTGATGCCTTCTTTGAATTGAGCAGTCCCGCTCATGTAAATGAACAATATTACCAAACTTATCCCCAAGAACTTGCACTTCTATATGTTTAGGCTGTTCAAGATATTTTTCTATAAAAAGATCATCAATGCCAAAGGCTTTCTTTGCTTCGCTTTTAGCACTTCTATAAGACGTAGCTAGCTCTCCTTCATTTCGTGCTATTCTCATACCGCGTCCACCGCCACCAGCGGCCGCTTTTAACATAACAGGGTATCCACATTTTTCTGCAAGTATTTTTGCTTCTTCCACTGTTTTGATATTTTTTTCATAACCAGGTATGGTAGGAACTCCTACTGATTTTGCCACAATTTTAGATTTAATTTTGTCTCCAAGCTTATCCATCATTTCCGCTGTAGGTCCTATAAATTCAATGCCTGCTTCAGCACACTTTTTCGCAAATTCAGGATTCTCTGATAAAAAGCCATAGCCTGGGTGAATGGCATCTACACCTTTCTTAAGGGCAAGACTTATTATTTCCTCGATGTTTAGATATGCCTCCACAGGACTTTTGTTTTCTCCAATTAGATAAGCTTCATCCGCCTTAGTTTTGAATAGCGAGTATTTATCTTCATTGGAATAAATTGCTACCGTGCGAATACCAAGTTCACTACAAGCCCTAAAAACTCTTATGGCAATTTCGCCTCTGTTTGCTACTAATACTCTTTTAAATTTTCTCAATTTTATTACCTCCACGTTTCACATATTTGAAACTAGTTTTCTAGAACCTTTTTTACCTTTTTTTAACTGATTAAGGTGAATTTATTCAAACTACATCTTTAAAACTTATTTTAGAAAGCCAGTTAATGACATTCACTAACCTCAAATGTGTCATAACCATTTTATAACCCCTTAATTAATCTCAAGAATTTCAAATCACCACACACCGCTACAACAGAACTTATCAGCTTTTTTCACTTTTTATAATGTAACATAATACTATATTTTTTGCAAGATATTTTATTTTAACTTTCATTTTCATTTTTTACTATACTTTTAAATTTAAATAATTAGTAAACATTAATACAGCTCAATACAATAAAAAAAGAGCTGCAGATTTACTCCACAGCCTCTTAAAAATTATGCTTAATTTAATGAATATATTCAACTTTTATTATCTTTAGAGAGGAAATACCATTACTTTATTAAAACTAATATTTATAATATCCCCCACATTGAAGTCCTCATTTAGAACCACGCCCTTTTCTATTGCTCTTATAATTTCACTTCTGACCTGTATTCTATAATCTAGGGAGTCTCCTAAATATGTTTTAGAAATTATCTTGCCCTTAAGTCCCGTTTCCTGGGTGGTTAAGGTGATATTCTCTGGTCTTAAAGCCGCGAGGCCCTTACCTGTAAATGAGCTACTTCTTTTTATGTTGTAGTCTATGGTTGTCATCTTCACTTCATTACTTGTGATTTCAGCCGGAAGGAAATTAACAAGTCCTATAAAATCTGCAACAATTTGATTTGCTGGATCGTCATAGATTTTAGCTGGCTCATCAATTTGCTGTATATTGCCTTTATGCATAACAATAATTTTGTCCGACATAGCCATAGCTTCTGTTTGGTCATGGGTAACATATATTATAGTCATTTTTAATTTTTCTTGTAATTCCTTTATCTCAAACCTCATACTTTCACGAAGCTTCGCATCAAGATTACTTAAAGGTTCATCAAGCAGTAGAAGTTTAGGCTCTGTAACTAAGGCTCTTGCTAGGGCTACCCGTTGTTGTTGACCTCCAGATAGCTCACTTGGAAATCGCTCGGCATACTCTGCTAAGTGAGTTAGTTCAAGTGCTCTTAAGGTCTTTTCCTTGATGACCTCCTTGGGTAATTTTTTTATTTTTAATGGATAGGCTACATTATTAAATACATTCATATGAGGCCAAACAGCATAAGACTGGAATACCATTCCTATGCCTCTTTTCTCTGGCGGCACAAAACTAGTTAACTTAGAATTCCTTGAAGCACTTACTAAGGTGTCTCCAATATATATTTCACCCTCTGTGGCTTTTTCAAAGCCAGCTACCATTCTAAGCATTGTTGTTTTTCCGCAGCCAGAAGGTCCAAGAATAGAAACAAATTCACCATCTTTTATGGTAGCACTAAAATTATTAACCGCTGTTACCTCTCCCCACTTTTTAGTAATGGATTTTAATTTTATCTCGCTCATTATCTCTCACCCCTATTTTAGTGATTTTTATATTCCAACATTCCCCTTTGAGAATTTTCTAATAATCATATTTCCGAAAAGAACTATTATTAATATTAAAACAGCTAATACAGAAGCGCTTTGAGGGTCTGCGTAAGTCTGCAATTCAAAAAGTAACACTCCAATAGTCTTAGTTTTAGATCCGTATAATAATATTGACATAGTAAGTTCGTAAAAGGATGGCATGAAAACTAGAAACCATCCTGCAATAATAGATGGAGCTATTAATGGCAGCATAATATCTTTAAATGCCCTTAGCCAGCTTGCCCCTGAACTTAATGCCGCCTCCTCCAGTGAGCTATGTATCTGAGCCATGGAGGCTGAAATGGTTCTCACACTCATTGTTAAGTACTTTACTATGTAAGCTACTACTAAAATTGCAAAGGTAGAGTATAAATTAAGTCCCAGTTTACCTGAAAATGAAACAATTAAAGCAAGTGCAATTACTACGCTAGGTGTGGCTCCACCTAGCGTAACTAAAAAGTCAGGAACAGATTTCAATTTTACCTGCGTCTTTACTAGTAGATAGGAAATCAAAAGCCCCAGTGCTATTGCTATAGTAGCCGCGATACTTGCGGTAATTAAACTATTCTTAATGGGCTGTAAAAATTGAGCGCTGCTTAATACACTTTCCCAAGTTTTAATGGATAAATTTTTAAGCCCAATTGGCCTTGATAAGGATTTGATTAAGGAGGTTACTACTATTGACCCTAGTGGTATAAAAACTGATATTATACCATAAAAACATACAAGTGCAGTTGTTAGCCATTTCCACTTTCCAAGATCAACAATTGAAGGTTGAGTGCTTTTTCCACTAATGGTTACGTAATTTTTTTTATTTAAAATAAAGGTAGTAAATATTAGAATAGCATTTGCTATAAGCATTAGTGCTACTGCCAGAGCCGTAGCTTCTCTTATTCCTTTTCCTGTTCCCATGTACACGTAGGTTACGATTCTTGTTGTAACTGTCTCAATGCCACCTGGCATTCCTACAATGGCAGGAATTCCATAGCAAGAAGCTGCTGCGATAAATACAAGAAGTCCCCCTGCAACAATACTTGGTAACATTAATGGAATAGTTATAGTAAATAAAGTTTTCAGTGGAGATGCTCCCGATGTTCTTGCTGCTTCTTCAAGAGTTGGATCCATCTTTTCAAGCGCTCTTGAAATAGTAATAAACGCAAAGGGTGAATAAAATAAAGTAAGAACCCAAGTTAGTCCACCAATGGTATAAATGTTAAAGGGAGAATTCGTCAGATTAAATGAATTCACTAAAAATTTATTCATGTATCCTACCTTTGGATTTAGAAGCTGGGTCCATGCAATAGCTCCAACATAAGGTGGAATCATGTATGTAGTAACAAATAAGGTTCTAAAAAATTTTTTACCTGGTAAATTAGTTCTTCCTACTAGCCATGCTAATGGAAAAGTAATAAATAGGCTTAATACCATTGTTAATGTAGCTAATTTAAAGGTATTAGATAATGCATTCCAGTTTATTATAGAAGAATAGATAGTAGCATAGCTTTGAAAGTCTATCTTTCCTTCAAAAAATATGCCTCTAATAATTAAATATATCATTGGAACTACAGAAAAATATGCAAGTATAGCCACAGCTACGATAATAATTATCCATTTCATATCAAGGCTAGGCAGTCCATTTTGTTTGGTTTTATACGGCTTCTCCTTTTTATTAAAAGACAAAGAATTCATATTTAGCACCTCCTTAATTACCTTAATATAGGTACTTTAAAAAGTGAGATTTTTCACTTTTAAAAGCACCTATATTAAAAATTTAATCTATAACTTTACTTCTAAAGGTTTCTTTAATTTGCTCAGATTCCTTTGAGAATTGTGCCCAATCAGTTTTCATAGTATTATCAATAAAGCTTTTAAGCGGCTCTGCTCCCACTGGAGAGGCTACATCTTCTCTTACAGAGTGCATCCAACCCTTTACAATAATCGCTTGTCCTTCAGCAGATAAAAACCAATCTAATACCTTCTTGCTTGCATCTGCATTTTTACTTGAATTAAACATTGCAATAGGGCTTGGAATCATAATAACGCCATCCTCAGGATAAACCACTTTTACTGGTTCCTCTTTAGCAGCGATCTTAAGCATATTTTCTTCTAGTATTATAACTACATCATATTCACCTGTAAGTAGTTTGGTTTGTACTGCAGTGTTTCCTGATTCTACAACTAGGCCATTTTTCTTTAATTTTTCAAAGTACTCCCATCCATGTTTATTAGACAGAGCACCGGCTGCAACAAAAGCTGATCCAGAAAGCAGTGGACTAGGCATAGCTATTTTACCCTTCCATTTTGGATCTAATAAATCTTGAAAGGACTTAGGTGCATCAGCTTCACTTACTCTATCAGTGTTATATGCTATAATCATATTGGATATTCTAACACCAGTCCAGTAACCCTCTTCATCCTTCACTGATACATTTGCTCTTTCTTTAGAATCATATTTCTCTAACACACCAGCTTCCTTTAGAGTCAAATAATATGACGGGTCTGCTACCATTAATAAATCTGCCTCTACTTTTTTTGCTTCCATTTCCCCTGTAATTTTTGTTACAACACTTTCTGTTCCACCCTGAAACCACTCCACTGTAATGCCTGGTAAGGCCTTCTTAATTTCTGGTTTCATCATCTCAATAATATCTGGATATATTGAGGTATAAATCATAACTGTACCTGAAACCTCTTTAGTAGCCTCAGAGCTCACTGGTGCATCAGATTCAGTCGACTTAGGTGTTTCATTCTTACTTGAACAACCAACAAACATACTTGTTACCATAGCTAAAACTAAAAGTATTACCAAACTAAGCTTACCATTAACCTTTTTCATTTTCCCCCTCCTAAATAATGTAAATTAGAAATGCATTTGAATTTATGTTATATATAACATTGTTAGCATAATTATACACCATTGTAAAATATTTCACCAAGGTATTTTTGCTAATTATAATAAATAATCATTTGTAATGTTTTTTTATTTATATTTAAAATTTTTAAGCATAAAAAACCAGCAAACTGATACCTGTTTGCTGGTTTTTGTTTAATGGGTTATCTAATTTAAAAACATGGGCTATTATAAAGTTTAATATCTCCCTTCAAGCACCTCAATGGTATTCAGGTTGCGTAAAAATTTAATTACAGGAATGGAAGAAAACAAAGATACAAAAACAGGGACTAGCAAACTAATAGTTATATACCATGGATTTAGTATTC
The DNA here is from genome assembly GCA_937976175.1 of uncultured Clostridiaceae bacterium. Classification (GTDB taxonomy): domain Bacteria; phylum Bacillota; class Clostridia; order Clostridiales; family Clostridiaceae; genus Clostridium_AD. The sequence goes on from CALJTN010000176.1 coordinate 14,174, forward strand.
CAACAGGAACTCCTCTAGGGATGCAATAGATAGAATTAAATATATATCCACCCAGTATACCAAGTGAAGTTCCAAGAATTGATCCAAGGAAAATTATTAATACAAGTTCCTTCACTAATTTAAAGACTATTGTTGTTTTAGAATATCCTAATGTATCCAGTATAGATAATTCCTCTAGCCTATCATATAAGTGCATATAATTAATATTGCTAATTGTAAAAGTTATCACAAACACTGTTAGCCCAAGTACAATAACCGCAAATATATCAAACATTTGAAATAGGCCATCTGTAGCTTTTTTCATTGTATTTAAAGTTTCATACTTAATATTTTTATAGGCCTCTATTTTACTATTTACGCTATCTAACTTACCCCCCTTAGGGAAAACTAAGAATACCTGAGATGGATTTTCTGGGTTTACGATGCTTTCTCTAGGACAAAAGGTAACTGTGAATTTACCGGAATATATTCCTGTGATTTTATATAATCCATTTAGCTGATGCTTTTCATCCACATCAGAGCCATAACTATCCCCTAATTTCAAATTATTGCTTTTTGCAAAATCACTATTGATACATAGCTCATTTTTACTTTCTGGAATTTTCCCCTCCATTAGTTTAAAGTCCAATTTATCCATAATATATTTTATATCCTTAGCGTCTGGATAAAACACAAAAGTACCTGTACTTTGAGCTATTAGTTTTGTTTGTATCTGTCTGAAATCCTCAATGGGAATAAGCCTTTCTACCTCAGTATCGCTACTTATTTCCTTGTGAAACTTTCCTCCTTCTAGATTTGTATCACTAATCCATACCAAAGAAAACTTTTCTAAAGGAGCTACAATATTATCCTTAATACCAAATTTTATGCCTCCACCTAATACACACACAAAGAAAACTAGAAAAACTCCAAGCATTACGGCCAATATCTGAGGGATGAATTTCTTTATATTTTTTTCAACATATAAAAATATATTTAAAGGTCTTACCTCAGGCATGATCTCACCTGCTTATTCCTATCTTCATTTATAGAGCCATCCCACATATTAATTACCTCATCCACACCTTCTAATATGGTCTCATCATGGGTTACAACAATTATTGTTGTTTCTTTTTTATATTCTTTTAAAATCCCCATTGCTTCAAAGGCATTTTTATGGTCGAGACTTGCTGTAATTTCATCTGCAAATATTACCTTTGGGTTGTTAATTAAAGCCCTTGCAATTGCAACCCTCTGCCTTTGTCCTCCTGACATCTGACAGGGCATTTTATTCATTTCTTTTTCAAGACCTAGATCCTTTAACAGGGACATAGCTCTATTTATATCTTCCCTTTTGTTTGAATCTAGTGGTACTAGCACATTTTGAACAGCTGTTAGGTAATCTAAAAGAAAATGTCTTTGAAATACAAAACCAAAGTCACTACTTCTAATAATTGAGAGCTCCTTGTTTTTTATTTTATTAAGATCCCTTCCATTATAAGAAACCTTTCCTGAACTTGGTTTTTTAAGCCCGCTTAAAATATATAATAATGAACTTTTGCCACTACCTGAAGGACCTAGTATTCCATAGAATTTATTAGCTCTTATATTTAAATCTATATTTTTTAGAGCATAGGTTTCTGTTTCTTTACCAATGTCATATATTAAGTTTGCATTTTCAATTTTAATCATCTTTAACCCACCCTCTCTATAATCGAAATTGGTTCTATTTTTACAAGTAATCTTGACACTGGAATTATTGAAAATATACATATGAAAATTGGTATTGCTATTATTTTTGGTATCAATTGCATATTTATTTGAAACAAGCTTAACCCTTTAGGATAGGTGTGAAAGGCATTTCCTATGCCTTTAAATATCAGCAGTAATATCAATCCTACAGCCAGACCTAGCGCTGATGAAATGCTAATTTCTTTTACCATTCTTAAAATTATTTTATCACCACTTTGCCCTATGGCTTTTAATAAACCGAACTCCTTCCTTCGCTGAAAGTAGTGAATATAGGAGGAGTTACCAAGGGATACTGATAAAACTACAATAATTATAATTATTAAGATATTAAAAATAGTATTTAGTCCTTCTTCGTCAGCTTTCTTTTCTTGTAGCATATCTTCATAAGTTACAAGTCTAATGTTGTCCTTTGGAAGTTGTTTTAAAAAGCTATTCATTTCATCTAACTTTCCTTCTTTAGGAAGTAATAAATATTGCTGAAATTGTTCATTGTTACTTGCAATATTCTCTTGTGATTTTGCAATAAATGAGATTATATTATCACCTTCAATAATCCCATATATCTTATATTTTCCTTTAAAATAATCCATAGTACTAACTTCATTACCCATATAACCTCCAATACTTTTAGCCCTCGCTCTAGCTATATTAGAATTTATAATAATTGTTTTCTCATGATTTTTTAAGGTCTTGCCCTCCTTAAGGGTCATATTCATTCTATCCATTAGAACTGGTATATCGCTCTCGTCCATATAATAACCTGTATAACTTGAAAAACCACCAATGATATTAGTCATACCATAGTAGTAGGAATTTACCATTATTAATTTGTCCACTGTGCTATTGTTTTTTATCTTTTCCATCGTTTCTTTAGGAATGCTTCTCTTTGTTGAACTTATGGTGGATACATAATTTAGTTTTTTTAAATCCCTATAATAAGTATCTGTGGTATTATCTGAAAACATTTGAATTACACCGATTAATAGAATAGATAAGGCTATTGATAAAATCATACCTATGGTTTTCTTTTTATTACTCTTAAAGTACAAATAATAACTTAAGGGTTTCTTCATTCTCATCACTCCTCTACTAATGTAATTTTATCAAAAATAAATATATAAAAAAAGTTACCGCAATCATAGCTACCTATGACTGCGGTAATATGAAGTTACATTGTCCCCTTTTCCTTGAAAAATAAAGCGAGCTTTATCCTATCATTTATTCCGGTTTTACTATAAATAGAACTTACATAGTTTTTAACAGTGCCATCTGTAATGTAAAGTGCTGAGGCTATTTGTCTATTGGTGAAGCCCTCCGCAATCATAACAGCTATCTCAATTTCCCTATCAGTTAGGTTCATTGAATGAAAGCTTTCTTTTAAAGAAACTTGTTTTTTATTCACTGCATGCTTTGCTAGAACTGCTGCTACTTTTGAAGGCATTATAAAGCTACCTTTAACGCATTCCTTTATGGCTTCAATAAGCTTAATCTTTTCTATATCCTTGAAAATATAACCTGAAGCACCTGAATTCATGGCTTCTATAATATACTCTTCATCCTCAAAGGTAGTTAGTAGAAGTATTTTTACAAAGGGAAATCTACTTTTTATTATTTTTGTAGCTTCAACTCCCCCCATTACAGGCATCCTTAAATCCATTAAAACTAACTCTGGTATAAACCTCTCTGTTAGTTCAATTGCCTCTTTTCCGTTTTCACCACATGCAACTACATTAAGATCTGAGTCCGAGTTTAGTATAATCTCAAGACCATCTCTCATTAAACTTTGATCATCTATAACTATTACCTTAATCATAAATTTTTACCTCGTTTTTTAGGTTAATATATATATTAAAACCCTCATCTGAATCCGATATAATACTTAATTCCCCTTTAACTTCCTTAACTCTGTCTTCCATTGCTTTGAGCCCAAAACCCTTTTTTATCTGAGAGCAACCCTTGCCATTATCCTCTAAGGAAAATAATAACCCCTGCTGCCCATATTTAAGTTTAAACACAAATGCATTTGCAGCTCCATGGCGAATTCCATTTGTTAGCCCTTCTTGCAAGGCTCTATAAATACACTTCTTCAGTTCATTATCTTCTTTAGAAAAATCATCTATTTCAGACCGTATTATAACTTCTGTATGAGAAATAGTGTTTGAAATAAGCTCTAAAATTTCTTTGTAGTAGTCAGTGTCCTCTTCTTTTTTTAAAGCACTTACTGAACTTCTAACCTCAAACAAGCCTCTTCTAACTTGGCTTATAGCAGAATCAATTTTTTTCGAAGCCCTGTCCACATTATTCTTTAATAAAATACTACCTGCTTCCATTTCTACTAAGGCAGTAGTTAATGTATGTCCAACGGTATCATGTATTTCACGGGCCACTTTATTTCTTTCCTCAATAATTAAATATTCCTCATTCTTTTTATAGGCCTCTTTAATGTTATCATTAGCAGTTGCAAGTTCAAGGTTCTTAACACTTAATTTGTTTTTAGCTACTTCAAGGTTTTTATTTACTGAATCTATATGCTTTAGTAGATACAAGATAGTAAAAATCATTACAATAGCAAAAAAATCAAGCATTTCAGACTTTATAAAACTGCTATACTCAAGAGATCCTAGCTTAAAATAATTGCTTAATAGGCTTAATAAATAAACTATGGTACAAATTAAAATAGGGAATCCTCTTCTAAAATTAAAAATCACTTGGTATATAACTACAATATAAAATAGTCTAAAACTTCTCCCCTTTGAAATGATGCTTAATAGAAGAATAATTAATATCTCTGTAAAAAGTAACAATAGATATATCTTCTTATTATCTTCTATATAATGCTTAAAAATCTCCTTTAATGTAAAGGAAACGATAATGGCAAGCGATATAAATATTGTGCTCCAAGGGCTTTGTATATTCTCTATAGCACACAATAAAAGTCCTAAGGTTAATATTACATAGGCCAGAATTACTAAATAGTCGTCTAAATCCTTTTTCATTTTTCTTCACCTTTTAAAGCATCTTTCACTTATTAGTTTTTGGATAGTACCTAATCTGATTTTTTACCTTTAATAATTAAAAAACACTTCCTTCTGATGTACAAATATCCACCTTTGTTGTAGCAATTACAGCAATGGCTGTTTCTATTGCAATAACCATGGTTTCAAGTGACATGGCAGGTATATTGGGTTTATCTATGACCTGTTCTAAAAGAAATGGTATATGAATAAAGCCAGCTTTAATATCTAATTTATTTTTATCAATGTAGTTTAGAACTCCATACATAAGATGATTGCACACGTAGGTTCCAGCTGTATATGAAACTGCTGCTGGTATATTTTTTTCTCTGATTTTAGCAACCATTGCTTTAACGGGAAGAGTTGAAAAATATGCTGTATCCCCATCCTTACTTATAGCTTCATCAATGGGTTGTTGCCTAAGATTGTCTGAAATTCTAGCATCATTAATATTTATTGCAACCTTTTCTACAGATACACTAAACCTTCCTCCCGCTTGCCCAATACATAAAACCATATCTGGTTTAATATCTTCAATCTCTTTTATAGTTCTTTCTATAGATGTATAAAATGCTGTAGGTACCTCTAGCTTTATTATTTCTGCGCCTTCTATTTCATTAGGTAATGCCTTTATAACCTCAAAAGCAGGATTTATTGTTTCTCCGCCAAAAGGGTCAAATCCAGTAACTAAAATCTTCATATACTTACCTCACTTTTGTATTATGGCTTATAAAATTATTAAATTTTGCATGAATTTGGTATTCTTAATTATTTTAACATATTAAGCTTAAAATTCAAGTATATCCAATACCTTCACCCATTGTTTTCTCTCCCGCTTTTACTTACGCCATTCGTAGATATGATTTCATAATAGCAAACTTGAAATGCCAGTGCATATCATTATCAATTGATAATTAATATTACAAAAAGAGTGTTGCAAATACCTTAGAACAACATATTATATTGATATAGTCTTTAAAATGTATTATCAATTAAAAACGAGGTGTATTGATTGAACAGTGAAGAAAGTTTTACCATTGGTAATCGAATATCTAAGATAACAATAATCATTAATATTGCATTATCCACAATTAAGGTGTTAGCAGGTATTATAGGCAGAAGCACAGCTATGATTGCAGATGGAGTACATTCACTTTCTGATGTGTTAAGTACAATAGCTGTAATGCTAGGATTAAAATTAGCTAAACAACCTGCGGATGAAGATCATCCATATGGCCATGAAAAAATGGAGCCTGTTATGGCTAAGATATTAGCAAGTATATTGTTAATTACTGCTTTGCTAATTGGGTTCAATGGTATTAAGAATATTATAAATGGAACTAATGTAATTCCGGAAAAGATTGCTATGTATGCAGCTATACTTTCTATAATAGTTAAAGAGTGGATGTATAGGTATACTGTTAAAGGTGCTAAGAAAATTCAAAGTTCCTCTCTTATGGCAGATGCTTGGCACCATAGATCCGATGCATTTTCATCTATTGGAACCTTAATTGGAATTATAGGAGCTATAATGGGCTATCCAATATTAGATCCTATTGCATCCTTAGTGATATGTATTTTTATAACTAAAGTAGCCATAAATATTTATAAGCAAGCCATTGATCAATTAGTTGATCACTCAGCTGATACAAAAACCATTGAAAATATAAAAAGTAAAATTCAAAAGACAAATGGTGTTATAAAAATAGATGAATTAAAGACTAGATTACATGCTAATAAATTATATGTAGATGTAGAAATATGTGTTGATAGATGTTTATCCGTTTGTGAAGCTCATGAAATTGCGGAGAGAGTTCATAATACTGTAGAAAGTATAGACAATAGAATTAAACATTGTATGGTACATGTTAATCCTAATATATAACACCTAAAAAGCATGAAGAGCGAACTCACTTCCACTTATGCAAGTTTTAAGTTCTTGCTTACTTTTTGTAAAATAGAAAAATAGCAAACAAAAACTGGTAAGTTTCTATTTGCTATTTTCCTATAATAACAAGCCCCAATATCCAAGCTACGTCTTAAATTTCACCTTCCATTACAGCATTTTCTATAGCTTTTAATATAACTGTACTACTGGCCGTTGCACCACTAATTGTATCAACATCTAGGGACTGCTTACTGAGTACATCTTCTATTACTTTTTCGCCTTTTTGCCCAAGGCCATTTATGTGTTCTAGAATAACAATATCTACAACCTTCTTATCTTTAACTATTAGTTTTAACTTTACTATAACTGGCTCCTTAGAAAAGCTCCCTAGGTAATCTCCATCTTTTAGCTTTGTAAATTCTATATTGGATACCAAAACATCCTTAACTAGGTTTTTACTCATTAAATGTATAGCTAATCTTCCACCCCCAATTATAAGTAGCAGACCAACTAGAACTCCTATAACTATTTTCTTTAACACTATATATCACACCCTTATTTAATTCATTAACTCTGAAAATCTATTTATATTTTCATG
>CALJTN010000177.1 GCA_937976175.1 uncultured Clostridiaceae bacterium
TAGAGTTCCTTGCGCTCCTTCAAATAAAACATTTTTTCCGCCCTTTATTGCATCATACACTTTAACTGATATATCTTTTACAAAAGGTCTCATTCTTTCTGCATACTCTAGATACTGAGTGTATATTGTATCAAAATCTAAAGCTTCTCCACCCAAAACCTTTGTTATTATATTATTCTTCATATCAAGACTAGTTTTAAGCTTTTCTTTAAATACATCTTTTTTCATTAAGTCACAAACTCTGATTCCACTTCTTTCAAACTTGTCAGTATAACAAGGACCTATACCTTTTTTAGTAGTTCCAATATCATTTGCCCCTCTAGCTATTTCATACAAATTATCTAGTTCTTTATGATATGGCATTATAACCTGTGATCTATCACTAATCATTAATCTTTCTGGAGTTATGTTTTCACCTAGTGCTTCTAGGTAATCAATCTCTTTAAATAGTGCCTGTGGATCTACAACCACACCATTACCTATTACATTCAATTTATCTTTATACAATATTCCTGATGGTATTAAGTGAAGTTTATATTCCTTATCTCCTACTACCACAGTATGACCTGCATTGTTTCCACCTTGGAACCTGACTACAACGTCAGCTCCTTCAGCAAGATAATCTGTCATCTTACCTTTACCTTCATCTCCCCATTGAGCTCCTAAAATAATAAATGCTGACATATATATTCCTCGCTTTCTTTCAGTTCACAACAAAATTTCTTAACTACTGAGGTTAAAAAATCTTATTGCCTCTTATGTTTATATCTTTTTTAAATTATACACTTTTAACCTTTATATAATCAATTATTTAAGTAAACCTCTTAGTATTTCTCTGGGGCAGATAACAATTATCAATTGTTATCCTCTTAGTTTTCCTTGGTTGCTATGTCTCTTGCTACTACTACACCAGTGGTGGATGCTTGCATTAATCCTCTAGTTATTCCTGCTCCATCTCCTATGGTGTATAAATTGCTAATAGATGTTTCAAACTTATCATTTGTATTAAACTTACTAGAATAAAATTTAACTTCTACTCCATATAGTAATGTATTTTTGCTATACATTCCTGGTGCTATTTTGTCAAAAGCCTTTAATGCCTCTACAATAGATGTTAGGTGTCTTTGTGGTAATACAAAGCTTAAATCTCCCGGTACTGCTGATTTTAAAGTAGGTACCGTTGTTGATTTACTTAATCTATCATAATCAGTTCTTCTTCCTTTTAGTAAATCCCCCAGTCTTTGGACCATTATACCTCCGCCAGTTAACATATTGCCTAGCTGAGCTATATATTTTCCATACTCAATAGGTTGATTAAATGGTTCTGTAAAACTCGTAGATACAAGCATTGCAAAGTTTGTATTAGTTGTTCTAAGGTCTTGCTCTGAGTAACTATGACCATTTACAACTGCAATCTTATTATCATCATAATGCTCGGCTGAAACTACTCCACCTGGGTTCATGCAGAAGGTTCTAACCTTATTGTCAAAGGTATCAGAATAATATACTAATTTTGCTTCGTATAAGTCCTTTGTTAGGTGGTCCATAACAGAATTAGGTACCTCTACGCGAACTCCGATATCCACTGCATTATTAGTAACCTTAATGTTATGTTTTTTAGCTTCCTTTGAAGCCCATTCTGCTCCACCTCTACCTGGTGCTGCAACAACATACTTTGCATTAACCGTAAACTTACCCGCTTTATTTTTTAACACTATTCCTGTAGCTTTATTATCTTCTATTAATATTTCCTCAACTTCACTAAGTTCCATAAACTCTGTATTTGTGTTCTCAATTAAATGATGGTACATAGATTTTAAAACTTCATAGGCAAGTTCTGTTCCTAAATGCCTTACTGGACATTCAACAAGGCGAATATTGTGTTTGCTTGCTTCATATTTGATTTCATCTACTTTATCGCTATTAAGTCCATGTACCTTTTCATTTGCTCCAAATTTCATATATATATCATCACAATACTTGATTAATTTCTTTGATTCGTCTTCTGAGAAATATTCAAGAAGTCTTCCACCCACCTCTGGGCTTAGAGAAAGCTTACCATCTGAAAAGGCTCCAGCACCTGACCATCCAAAGGTTATGCCACAAGGATTACATTTAACACATTTACCATTATCTCTAGCTGGACATTTTCTTTTCTCTATACTTCTTCCCTTATCAACTATAAGTACACTAAGTTCAGATTTTTTATTAGCAATTTCCAGTGCCGTAAATATGCCCGCTGGGCCAGCTCCTACAATAACTACATCGTAAAAATTTTTCATTTCACATTCCTCCTTGCATTTCTCCTTAGGAAGATAACAATTCTCAACTATTATCCCCCCTGTTTTCCTTTGGGGCAGATAATCATTATAAGTGGTTGTCTGCCTACTTAATAGTATCAGAGCAGTATAAACCAGTCAATATAAAATGCGAATATTAATAATTTATTTTTAATAATAGTTCGTATATATTTCCTCGTAAGTTTATATTATTCCACTTAAACATATTTTGTGCCTTTCTTACTGATTATATTAAAAATAAAAAAATACACTTATTCATATCAAGCGAATAAGCGTATTTTTTATTATAGAATTCTTGTTTTATAGATTTTTCTTTAGTAGTAATATCTACCGCTGAACTATAGTTTTATTCATCCCATAAGTCCTCTGTAAGTTTTTCTATTTCTTCTTTTCTCTTCTTAGTTTCTTCTATATCAATAGTTATACTTTCTGATATTTGTATAACCATGCCTTCTTCTACTCCTATAGGTAGCTCCATTTTATCTATATTAATCATTTCTCCATGCTGAAGCTCTACTACTGCATACTTTCCTTCAAATCTATCTATTATACCCCTCATTTTCATCACCTTTACTAAAATATTTTTTACCTATTTGTTAATAAAACTTTTATAAACACTTAAATTATCTAGAGACCATATTCTTTCTGAAAATTTACCTTCTTCTGTATCCCCTAAGGCCTTATTCATATCATACATTCTTGCATCTATTACATCTAAATGATGTAGCATTTCAGCTTCTGGTATCATAGGTTTTTTAGGGCTTCCATACTCCGCTTCATAATGATGAGACAATACCATGTGTTGTAGTAACATAGAAACTTCCTTATTAGCCTTAACTTGAAGACTTGCTGTTTCTATCATTTTAATTCCTTGAACTATATGTCCTAGAAGTTGCCCTTCCACTGTATACTCACTTACAATTCCAAGATCACTAGCATCCATTTCATATATTTTAGCAATATCATGAAGTATTATCCCTGCATATAGCAAATCCATATTTAAGAAAGTATAAATTTCACTTAATTTTTCCCCTGCCTTAAGCATGGTGGTAGTATGATATAAAAGTCCTGACCTTATAGCATGATGGTTGGATTTAGCCGCTGGATAATGCATTAACTTTTCCTCATTATCGCTTAAAATATTAGTAACTATATTTTGAATATCTGTATTTTTAATTTTAGATAAGTAATTTAAGATATCATCGTACATTTTCTCTGGTGAATATGGCGCTACTGCAACATAATCAGAAATTTTAACTTCATCCTTTTCCTCAGCTAGTCTTATCATTTCAATTTTTAATTGAAGCTTTCCTCTCCACTCATTTACGGAACCCCTAATTTTCACTAAAGTATGTGGTTTAAATGTTTCTTCTAACTCTTCACTACACTCCCAAAGCTTTGCATTTATATCCCCAGTGGCATCCCCTAAATTAAAATCTAAATATTTATTAGTATTGCTATTATTGGTGACCTTGCTATCCACAGATTTTATTACATAAAAACCTTCAACCCTATCGCCCTTTTTTATTTCGCTTATCTTCTTCATTTCCATAAATTAATCTCCTTATATTGTATTGAACTTATTATATATAATACATTATGCTATTACAAGTGCTTAATATTTCTATATTTATTAATTAAATTACAGCGCTCAAATACATCTTTCAATTATACATCATTATTGTATTACATCCAATATTATTATAATTTTGTAATTTTACCTAAAAGGTTTTTACACTTTCCTATAACATTAAAAAATCCTTCATTCAAGAAGGATTTTTTAATTTGCTCTTTATAGGGAAAATAGAAGATAGTCTCCTTTTCCATGTGACAAAACCTTCTCTCATAGCATTATCTACAATTCTAAATATTACTTCACATAATAGCAAAGCAAATATCAAATCTAATACCACATGTTGCTTAACAAATTGAGTAGATATTATTATAAGTACACCTACTATATTAAATATAAAACTTGTAAGTGCAGTGTTCTCCGTTTGTTTTATTCCTCTCATTACAACATAAGTTGTTGTAACATGCATACTTGGAAAGCAATTAAATGGATTATCATACTTATATATTATGGTTACTAACTTAGATAATATATCTGTATCAGTAATTATTGGCCTAGGTACTGTAGTTTGAAAAGTAGCATATATAATATAACATATCGCTAAGCTAGTATTTAAACTAATAAGAGAAGTGTAATAAATTTCACGGTTTTTCGCACATAAATATACTAAACCTACAAGAATATATCCATACCAAGTTACATAGGGAAGTATAAATACTTTAAGAAATGGTACTTCTTTATCTATATTAGTTACTAGACTACTTACATTTCCATTCCCATTGTTTAAAATTTTATAAAAAATAAGGGAAATTAAAATAGATACCATAAAGCTTAATGGAATTAAATCTCTCTTTAAATTTTTCACTTAATCATCTCCTCTAGTGACTCTCATCAAAAATATTCTTGAGCTTTGCTCTCCAAAATCACTATTAGAAATTAGCTCAAATTAAATTCTACCTTTTATACATTTTCTTCACTATGAGGATTAATATTCACACTTTTTAAAGTTTTACTCGGATTTTTTATTTAAAATGGTTCAGACTAGTTTTAGCCTGAACCATTTTTTTAATATTAATTACTATTCTAATTTAACTTCAATTCTAGTTATCTTTCCGCACCTAACTTGCTCAGAATAAGGTTCTAAAATAACGCTTCCATCTATACTTACCTTATTACCATCAGCATAGTATAACGCTATTTTACTTGTTTTCACTTCTGACTCATAGGTATCTTTTTTAGCTGAATTCAAATAAGTCACTTTTGTTCTACCTAGAAAGTTAAAGCTTATTTTATTATTTTCATCAAATAGCCATGCTGGAAGAATAGGCTTCAGCTCTAGACATAGCATGTCTTCCTTTATAAAAAATGGTTTATGTCCTATCATCATTACATTCCAGATACTTAAAAATTCTGCTGTAGCACCGCTGAGTCTTGCTACAAAACCAGTACCATGAACGCTCTCATCTGGATTTGCACTGCTAGCAATAAAGGAGCTGTTTTCTAAAGGGCTTCTTCCATATACATGGGCATCGAAGAATGGCACCATTACATTTTTAAAGTCGCTAAAAAACTCTTTGTATAATCCATTACTTAAAACCTCTAAAATATACTTATACTCCATGTGAAGCCAAATAGTTTCATTCTCAAGCCAACCTCTTGTAAAGGCTCTTACTCTGCCTATTTCAATTGACTCCTCTTCTAATGATTCATTTAACTTATACATTTTTAGTTTTTCATCGAAAAGGGCACTGGTTTTAAGGTCTTCGTATACCTTTCTTGAAGCTTCTATACCCTTTTGAATCTTTAGAGCTCTTACCGTACCCTCAAGAAATAGGGGCATGTTTTTTTGCTCAAATTTCTTTGCTTTAACTAATGGTAATTTCTTTTTATTTACTTTGTTTCTTCCTTCTTCATCCCTAAGTAGCTCATGCTCTGTAACTTCATAATAGAAGAAAGTTGGATACATATTGTTATTCTCTTTATACGCCTTTTCTATTCCTTCAGATAACATTGAAGATAATTGATTCATGACTATACTCAATTCTCCTAAGGTAAATTCCTCTTCTTCTCCACTGAATCCAAATTTACTATTTTCCCTATACTGCTCTCTTATTGTAGAAACTTCATCCCAGTAAATATAGTTTTTATTCTCTGCTATGGATTTATTAAACTTATCAATAGACGCAAGTATCCTATTCATAAAGTCAACAATCTCTACTGGAATTTTTGAGATTTCTTCTTTGTATTCTCCTTGCAGCTCTAAGATAAAATTAAGTAGTCTTTGAAGTTCATAGCTCTCTGCCATTGAGGACCCAAAGATTCCTGGAAGACCGTTAAGAGCATCATCCCAACCTGGTTTTCCACCTTCCATTTCAATACCCATTCCCATGGGGTCAAGCAGCGAGAACTTATTTAAAGCAAGTATAATTAACTTTGAGTGAAGATTACTGGTGTATATTTTTCCCATACCATATTCTTCTCTCATTACATTTTTATCTATGTTTCTACTTTCAATAAGTTTAATTTTTTCAGTGCAGTGCTCTGTGGCTTCATATTGTCTTACCTTTCCCTTTGATAAAACGTACTTCTTTTCCCGTGGTAATACTATAGCGTCATTATCAAAGTAAGTATAATCCTCTCTTTTAAGTAGTACTTCCTTTTTCTTGTCTGGATATATGCTTAAATAACTTTCTATTAAATCTAAATTATAGGTCCAGTGGTCTGTCCAATATCCTTCACCATGAACAGCTTCCATAACCTGTTCACATTCTCTAAGTATAGACTGTAGCATTTCCTCTACAGATACTTTTAAAGTGATCTTATTATTTATAAGGAACTTTAGCAGTTTCCCCATAGTAAATGAATCTTTTACTACTGATTCTATTTTATCTTGATGTTCTTCCTGTATAAATTTCATAAATTCTTTAGAGCTACCATCTTTTAGCCTGAAGACATATCCATTGATTACTAGTGGATTGTATCCATCTACTTGAATTAAATTCATAAAGGTATGCACATTAAAGTCCTTAACCTCTGGGTGGAAA
>CALJTN010000178.1 GCA_937976175.1 uncultured Clostridiaceae bacterium
GGTTCAATGGTGTCTATAAATAATATAAATGCTGGTGATATGTCAGATTTTACATCCTGGGGACCAGCTCCAAATTTAGCATTTAAACCACAAATCACAGCACCAGGTGGAAATATTTATTCATTAGCAAATAGTGATAAATATCAAACTATGGGTGGAACATCAATGTCAGCACCCCATGTTGCTGGTTCAGGAGCCCTTATAGCACAATCAGTAGCAACGCGTAAAGCTGCAGGAACTTTAAGTTTTACAAGCGAGAGAGAAAAAGTAGAATTCCTTAAAAATACAGCAATTGTTACAGCAAAACCTAATATGAGCAAGGAATACCCAGACCTTCCATACTCACCAAGAAGACAAGGTGCTGGAATGATTCAAACAGAAGATGCTATTAAAAATAATGTAATCATAACTGATATTAACGGATACTCAACTGTAGCATTAAAAGAAGTAGGAAATGAAACTACTTTTAAGTTAACTTTAAAGAATTATTCTAATGCTGAAGTGACTTATAAAGCTACTACTTTAGGTGGAGTATTAACAGAAGAGAATACAGTAGTCCCTACAAGCGGTTTTGCAAAGTTCCCTCAGAGTATTAAGGTTGCAGGATCATCAATTAGTTTTGATAATGATACTGTAGTAGTTCCAGCTAATGGACAAAAAGAAGTAATAGTTACAATAAGACTTCCAGAAACTTTAGGCAAAGAACAATTTGTAGAAGGATTTATGAAGTTTGAATCTCAAACTCTCAATGCCCCTTCAATAGGTGCTCCATTTGTAGGTTTCTATGGAGATTGGTCAAAACCACAAGTAATTGATAAACCTATATGGGACAATGGTTCTGTTTTTAAACTAGGATATTTAGTATCACCTATAGGAACTGGTAACTATATACAAGGATCAACTAAAAATGCAGCTGGTGCTACAATATATGATACCAACATTATATCCATATCACCTAATGGAGATGAAGCTTTCGATACAGTAGTACCATACCTTGCATTTTTAAGAAATGCAAGAGAGGTTACTGGTGAAGTTATTGGTGCAAATGGAATTGTAGTAAGAACTCTAGGTAAAGATGAATATATTAGAAAATCTGTAAGGCAAGATCTAAGTAGATATGGAGTGAAAATTCTTTCAAATGTTCTTTGGGATGGTAAAAATGATGCAGGAACAGTAGTGTCCGAGGGTCAATATACTATCAAACTTAAATCAACAATTGATTATGAAAATGCTAAACCTCAAATTTACTCAGTAGATTTACCTGTGAAAGTTGACGTTACAAAACCAGAAATAGAGTTTAAATCCCCAAATTTCTCAAAAGAAGCACCATATACTCTTCAATGGGTAGCTAAAGATAATCTAGCAGGTTTATACAGTGCACCAACAGTTAAATTAAATGGTGTTCCTTTAAATACTGTAAAACCCACTCTTCAAGGCGGAATATATAGCCTAGATATACAATTAAAAGATGGTAAAAACACAATAGAAGTAAGCGCTATGGACAATGCTTTAAATACGGAAATTAAACAGTTTGAAGTAACTATGGGTGACATAGCACCTCCAACTAATGAACTTAAAATAACTTTAAAAAATAAAGAAATAGTAGGAAATACTGCAAAAGCTACATTTGCAATAGAAAATAAAACATCAACTAAAAAAGATGTAGCCTTGATAATGGCGGTATATGGAAAAGATAATGTATTTTTAAATTATGTAAGTGTAAAGAAAACTATGGATCCTAATGAATTAGCAGATCTTAGTGGGCAAGTTACCTTACCTACTGGGGCTATTAATGTAAAATGTTTTATGTGGGACAGTTTAGAAGGCATGGTTCCACTATCGAGTGTTGAAGAGATCTTAGTAAATTAATTAAACCACACCAGCCGTATATGGCTGGTGTGGTTTTTTTCCATACAAGCTCACTCCATATTACAAAGCCTTTTGTAGGTAATATGATGAATCTACAAGATAAAAATTTTAAAATTTAAAAATTTAAAAATTAAAAAATCCAAATCAAGAACAACTTGAAAAGTATTTTACTTAAAGAGTATAATTATAAAATGAAGAATGATTGGAGATGAAGAAATGACAGTAAAAAATATTACAATGCTGGCAGATACAAAGTATTTAAAACTCTATAATGCAGAGTATACCAATAAAAGTGGAGAATCTAGAAATTGGACTATAGCTTCTAGAAAAGATTTGGATACAGTAAAAAATAATTATTTTAATGGTGCTGAGGATAATATAGATGCAGTCATAATAATAGCTACTTATGTAGGTAAGTCTACTCATGTAGCTCAAAATAAATTAGTAGTTATAAAGCAATTTAGGGTTCCTCTTAATGATTATGTTTACGAAATTCCCGCAGGGCTTATAGACTATGGAGAAGACTTTGAAACTACTGTTAGACGTGAACTAAAGGAAGAAACCGGCCTTGATTTGCTTGAAATTGATTATAATAAAACGAAAGCTAAAACTTACATATCAACAGGGATGACAGATGAATCTGCAGCCTTAGTGTATTGTAGCTGCATTGGTGAAATATCAAAAGATTATTTAGAACCAGATGAGGATATTGAAGTTATGCTATTATCTAAAGATGAAGCAAAAAACTTAATTAGTTCTAATGAGAAAATAGATATTAAAGCTTTTCTTGCCATACAAAACTTTATAGGCTAGTGCCACCCAAGTGGCAAGTGGCAAGTTGCACCTGGCATCATATAACTTAACAAAATCCAGCAGAATATTAATTTATTCTACTGGATTTATCAATTATTATTAAAAAAGATGCCACTTGCCACGTGAGTGGCACTTGGCATCTTTTTTCTATAAATCTAATTTTGGTAGTACCTCAGTTTCAAAAAACTTCCTAGCTGTAGTTCCTGAAACACTATAAACCTGACTATCATCTATTTTTACAGACACTCCAGTTGTACAATGTCCTAAACAAAAGATTGCCTTTAGCTCTACCTTACCTGACAGATTATATTCTTCAATAATTTGTTGAAAGGTGTTAATAATGTTATAAGACCCTTTAATATGGCATGCACTGCCTACACAAACGCTTAAATCTATCACAAACACTACTCCCTTCCTTTATATTTTACATGCAACAGCTTATGAACCTTACCTTTTAAGAGGCCTGAATACAAGGACATCATAAGTGGATTTTCTTCTGAACGTTTTATGCTACTCATTCTATCTGCTTCATATAAACCAGCACTACGTTTTAATTTTCCTTCAACTTTTGTAAATGGTTGTCCTGCACCGCAAATACAGCCACCTGGACATGCCATAACCTCAACGAAATCATAATGAGCTTCGCCAGCCTTTATTCTTTTTACAAGGTCATCTGCGTTTTTAAGTCCACTTACCACCGCTACCTTTATCACTCGGTCGCCTACAGTTATACTAGTTTCTTTAACGCCCTCCATACCTCTTACTCCATTAAAAGCAATTGCACGTAAGGTAGAAGTGGATTTGTCATCTAAAACTCTACGTATAACAGCTTCAGTAACACCACCTGTTACTCCGAATATAACACCAGCTCCACTATTAACACCAAACGGCATATCAACTGCCTCAGGTTCTACTTCTGAGAATATGATTCCTGATTCTTTTATCATTTCAATAAGCTCTTGTGTAGTTATAACATAATCTACACTAGGAACATCATTTTCTTTAAATTCATCTCTTTGAGCTTCGAATTTTTTTGCTGTACAAGGCATAACTGCCACAGACACAACTCGTTTATTAGAATACTTGTAATGTTCTTTTATTACTGAAGAAAACATCTGCATAGGGGAACGACAGGTAGATATATTCTCCATTAAATCTTTATGATTTTTTTCTACATAACTTACCCATGCAGGACAGCAAGATGTAAATAGTGGTAATTTTTCATTCTTTTCAAGTCTTGAAAGAAATTCCCCTGTTTCCTCTAAAACCGTAAGGTCAGCTCCAGTTGAAGTATCAAATACCTCATCAAATCCCATTTTCCTAAGCGAACTTACTATCTTACCCATTACGTTTTCGCCGTCTTTTTGCCCAAGTTCCTGGCTAATTCCAACTCTTACTGCAGGGGCAATCTGAACTACCACCTTTGTATCCTTATCACTAAGTTCTTTCCAAAGCTTCGCTACATCTCTTTTTATTATTATTGCACCTGTAGGACAAACTGCTGCACACTGCCCACACCCAACACAGTTAGATTCAGCTAAAGGCTCATCAAAAGCAGTACCTACACTCATTTTTGAACCTCTCTTAATAAAATCAATAGCTCCAACATTTTGTACCTCATCACAGACTCTCACACAGTCACCACATAAAATACATTTGCTTTTATCTTTTACTATACAAACGGAGGAATCGTCTATTTCTCTATTTTCAGAAGTATTGTTGAATCTTATTTGCTTTATTCCAAAGCGCTGCGCTAAATCTTGCAGTTTGCAATGGCCGTTTTTTTCACAGGTAGTACAATCTCTACAATGATCTGAAAGCAATAATTCAAGAATCATTTTTCTGTATTTACGGAGTCTTGGAGTATTTGTATATATCTCCATGCCTTCTTTAGGTGGAGTAGAGCAGGAAGCTTCCATATCCCCCCATTTATTTTCCACCATGCACATACGACAGGCACCATAAACTGAAAGCTCTGAATAATAGCATAAGGTAGGTAGATCTACACCAATTCTTCTAATTAGTTCTAAAATATTTTTTTCACCCTTTATCTCTACAGGCATATTATCTATAAGCATAAATTGTCCATTCATTGTCTTAATCCTCCTTTATAGCTTTGAAAGCACAAGACTCGATACAAGCACCACACTTAATACATTTATCTTGGTCAATGATAAATGGTTCTTTTATCTTACCTGAAATTGCTCCTACTGGGCAAATTCTTGCACACTTTGAGCAGCCTCTGCAAAGCCCTTCTTCAATAAATATTGTCTTAAGTTTTACACAGGTTTTTGATGGACATTTTTTATCAGTTATATGAGTTTCATACTCACTACGGAAATTCTTAATAGTACTGACTACAGGGAAAGCTGCTGTCTTTCCAAGGCCACATAATGCCGTGTAGGATATAGTATCTGCAAGTTCTAATAGCATGTCTATATCTTCAATCTTACCTTTACCTTCTACAATATTTTCAAGAATTTCAAGCATTCTCTTAGTGCCCTCACGACAAGGAACACATTTACCACAAGACTCATTCTGTGTAAAATCCATGAAGAATCTTGCAACTTCAACCATGCAAGTATCTTCATCCATAACCACAAGCCCACCTGATCCTATCATTGCCCCTGCTTTTTTTAAAGAATCAAAATCTAGTGGCAAATCAAGATGTTCTTCTGTAAGACATCCGCCAGAAGGTCCTCCTATTTGTACAGCCTTAAACTTTTTGCCGTCTCTAATTCCCCCACCTATATCAAATATTACTTCTCTTAGAGTTGTACCCATTGGCACCTCAATAAGCCCAGTGTTTTCAATGTTTCCAGTTATAGCAAAAGCCTTTGTTCCTGGACTCTTTTCCGGTCCAATAGATTTATACCACTGCGCACCTCTAGTAATAATTGAAGGTACATTAGCAAAAGTTTCAACATTGTTAAGTACTGTTGGTTTACCAAAAAGTCCTTGCTCCACTGTTCTTGGAGGTTTTACCCTTGGCATTCCTCTTTTTCCTTCAATGGATGCTGTAAGCGCACTTCCTTCACCACATACAAAAGCACCTGCTCCTCTATTAATTTTAATGTCAAAGCTAAAGTTTGTTCCAAGAATGTTTTCTCCTAAAATGCCGTAACTTCTCGCTTGAGTAATGGCATTCTTAAGTCTGCTTACAGCAAGGGGATACTCTGCACGCACATAGATATATCCTTCTTGTGCACCACAAGCAACTGCAGCAATCATCATGCCTTCAAGTACTCTATGTGGGTCTCCCTCCATTATACTTCTATCCATGAATGCCCCTGGGTCTCCTTCGTCACCATTACAGACAACATATTTAGTATTTTCCTCTTGACGCTTTACTTGAGACCATTTACGGCCAGCCGGAAACCCGCCGCCTCCACGCCCTCTTAAATTTGATTCCTCTATCTGCTTAATAACATCATCAGAACTCATATCAAATAGTACCTTTTCAAGGGCACCATACCCTCCCACAGCAAAATACTCTTCTATAGAAGTTGCATCAATATGTCCACAATGCTCTAGTGCAAGCCTAGTTTGCTTTTTATAAAAAGGAATTTCTTCTTGTTTCTTATGTATTTTTCCGTCCTTAGTATATGCAAGTCTCTCTACGCATTCATTGTTAAGTATAGTTCTATCCAAGATTTCTGCACAATCTTCTGGCTTTACCTTTATATACAAATATCCCCAAGGTTCAAGTCTTACAAGAGGTCCCATTTCACAAAAACCATGGCATCCGCTTTTTTTAATTCCAACAGATTCATCATGAGGTTCTTTTTCAAGACTTATCCCGCAGTTTATGCCTTTTTCTTCCATTAACCTTACAAGTTCATCATAAATTTCTATAGCCCCACCTGCAACACAGCCAGTACCAGCACAAATAAGAATTTTTTTGTTTTGCATTTCAAGACTACTACTATACACACTACTAATATCAATTAAATCCTTTCTATTAAGAAGCATATTATTTCTCCTCCTTAAGTTTGTTTAAAAGCTCTGTTGCTTTTTCTGGAGTCATAGCACCATATACCTTTTCATTAACAGTTATAACCGGAGCAAGTCCACATGCACCAAGACATGAAACCGTCTCTACAGTAAATAGTAAATCGTCCGTTGTAACCTTAGCTTCTGAAAGAGATAATTCCGATCGAAGCCTGTCTAGTATAGGAATCGACTTTCTTACATGACAAGCTGTGCCATCACATATTTTAATAACATATTTTCCCTTTGGTTCTAAAGAAAAATTATCATAAAATGTTGCTACACTATATATTTTCGCTCTGCTAATTCCAAGCTTTTCTGAAAAATATGCGAATACCTCTTTAGGTAGATACCTATATATCTCTTGAGTATCTTGTAATATTGCAATAATATTACTTGCTTTGAACTCATGATCTTTTAATATATTCTCTAAGTTACTATAGTCAAATTGCGTATTCATTATTCTTCCCCCTTGCAAACATTGTTAAATTATTATCACATTTATATATTATAATAGTTTATTCA
>CALJTN010000179.1 GCA_937976175.1 uncultured Clostridiaceae bacterium
CACCAATAATATGAGAAAGTTGGGAAATGTTATCCTGAGCAAAAGCACCTGCAAAGATTTCTCTACCTATAAATACAAAAAATACGATTATTAAAGTCAGTGGGATTTTACCCTTCTCAGCATTTGTAAAGGAACTTAAAATAATAAACATATAAACTATACCGCTAGCACCAAGTAAAGCACTATTTGAGAAAATCGTATGAGTCACTCCCGTAACAAAAGCTGTTACTAATATTAACTGTATTAAAACCCTCGAACCATACTTTTCTTCTAGCATGGGTCCAATTATTAAAATTATTATAAAATTACCTGAAAAGTGAGCCCAGTTAGCGTGGCCTAATATATAAGAAAAGAGCCTCACATATTGCATTGGGTCCCAAAAAGAGGTTCTATAATTTGAAAAGAGGAACCGCGTCAAAGTATCATTTGTTAAGTAACATAGCAAATAACTAGTAAAGGATAAAAAAGTAAAAGTTAATACTACCGGTGAATTATACTTAATTTTTCTTAATTTAACAGTCATTGTCACACCTACCTTTATATTAATAATAAAAGAATAACTAGAAAAAAGCTACAGAATTTTAAATAATTATCTGGGAATAATAAAATATACCAAATACAACAAACTCATAGGGAGATGCTTGATTTATGGAATATTTAAAAATAACTTTTAGGGTGTTTTTTATACTGGGCTTATTATTATTCTTAGTATTAGTTACTGGAAGAAGAAAAATTGGTGAACTTCCCGTATTTGATTTTTTAGCCATTATCATTTTAGGTAATGTTGTAGGTGCTGATATTGCTGATCCTAAAGTACCACAATTACCCACAGCATATGCAATAATACTAATTATAGGCATCCAATATTTTATGAGCCGTTATACAATTAAAAACAGAAAGTTTGGAAAGAAGATTACATTTTCACCTGTTGTAGTCATCCAAAACGGCCAATTTATTAAATCTAATATGAAGAAAGTAAAGTATACCGTAGACAATTTACAGATGTATTTAAGAGATAAGGGTATTTTTGATATAAACGAAGTAGAGTTTGCTATTATTGAAGATAGTGGCAGTCTTAGTGTGTTGAAAAAATCACAGTTTCAACCATTAACACCTTCTGATATGAATATACCCACTAATTACAAAGGAATTTCCCTTCCACTATTTATAGATGGAAAGGTATATGAAAATAATCTAACCAAACTTAACCTAGATAAAGCTTGGTTAGTAACTCAACTAAAGCAAAATAACATAAATAGCTTGGATGAAGTATTTTACGTAGATATAAATACGGAAGGTAAGCTATTTATATCAAAAGTAGTTGAGCCTAAAGATATCACAAGCAACTTTCCGTAAAAATATGCTATATCTTTTATCTATTCTGTAGAATTGGTTTTAGCCTTAGAATTCTTTTTCTTTCCTTCAAGTGCAGTAATGGTTTCTCCTGGTACAAAATTAAACATTCTGCTTTTAGGTTCATATACTTCTTGTGAAGCGTAGATTCCATGATGCCCTGAAAATATATAACTAACTATGCAGGCTATGAAAAAAAATATAATACCTTTCCCTTCAAAGAGTTCAAGACTAAAAACAAAGCAGGCTATTGGTGCGTTTGAGGCACCACAAAATACTGCTATAAGCCCGATGGCAGCAAGAAAGGAAGTAGGCAGATTTACTATGGTTGATAAGGTGTTTCCTAAGGTGGCGCCTACAAAAAATAGAGGAATTACTTCCCCACCACGAAACCCTGTGCCCATTGTAACGGCCGTAAAAACAATTTTATTTAGAAAGGCTAAAGGGGGTACCTTCTCCTTAAAAGCTTGTTCAACCATTGGTAACCCACGCCCTAGGTAGTCCCTGGAGCCCACCAAATACGTTAATGCAATAATTATTATTCCACCAATCATGGCCCTTACCATAAGGTTTTTTAAATGTTTGTCACAAAAGCTTTTTATACCATGTCTAAGCTCGCTGTATAACACGCTTGCAAAACTAAAAATAATGGATACAAGGATGATTTTCATAATGGTCATTGAATTTAAATTTGGTAGGTCTTTAATAATGTGATGTTCGTGCTTAACTCCCCAGGCTTCTGCTACAAAGTGACCTACAAAACTGGAAACAAAGCAAGGTACCATTGCTTCATATTTCATTTTCCCAAGTGCTATGACTTCCATGCCAAAGATAGTTCCCGTAATGGGTGCACCAAAGGCTGAACCAAACCCTCCACTTATTCCGCACATAACTAAAATTTTTCGGTCTATTTTATCTACTTTAAAAAGCTTATTTACGCCCTCTGCTATACTTGTTCCCATTTGTATAGCTGCCCCTTCCCTTCCTGTAGACCCACCCAGTAAATGAGTTATAAAGGTGCATATAAACACAATGGGTCCCATCCTAAGGGGAACTTCTTCTTTTCCGTTATGAACATATTCTAAAATAAGATCGTTTCCTCTTCGAGAGCCCTTTCCATGGTACCGATAAATATATCCTATTACTATACCACCTAAGGGAAGCAGAAATAGTAAGAAGTGATTCTCATTTCGTACCTTCGCAAGAAAATCATTGACATTTAAAAGCATAGCTGAGGTTGAACCTACTGCTACACCAATAATACTTCCCCAAAATACCCATTTCATAAGGGTTACAGTAAATATCCTATATTTCGACTCTTGACCTTCATTTTCATTTTTATTCGCGTTTTTATTCTTCTTTGCATTTTTTTTACTTTTCATGTTTTTCCTCCTTGTGGATGTGGATATAACATAACTTCCAATAGTTATTACACTTATCTTATATTCACAGAGGTTAGTTTTACCAACCTGATTAAAAAAAATGCAATATACCATATCTAAAATTTTATTCTAACCTGAGATTATTACCTAAGTGCATAGCATTCAAAAAATACAAAAATACCCCTTTTATTTAAAGGAGTATTTCCGAAAAAACTATTCATATTATACTTTAAATTTTTCTATTAGTACCCTTAATTCTTCTGCAATAGTAGCTAGTCCTTCACCAGAATTGGCTACTTCTTCAATTGTTGCAGCTTGTTCCTCCATGGATGCAGAAGCTTCCTGAGTTCCTGCCGCATTTTCTTCTGAAATAGCAGACAGATTTTCCATTAGTTCTATGAGCCTATTTTTGTTTTCTCTCATTAATTCTGCTGAGTGATTCAGTTGTTCAATTACTATCTTGACAGAATCAATAGCACCTGCAATTAGTTCAAATCTATTTTCAGTATCTTTTACGCTTTCAGTTTGAGAGTCTACAATACCTTTTAGTTCTTGCATGGTTTTCACTGCACCATAAGATTTTGCTTTTAACTCATCAATAACTTTTTTTATTTCACTTGTAAAGCTATTAGACTGCTCTGCAAGCTTTCTTATTTCATCAGCAACAACTGAAAACCCTCTACCTGCTTCTCCTGCCCTTGCAGCTTCAATGGCTGCATTTAAAGCTAATAGGTTTGTTTGATCTGCTATGCTTTGAATCATAGCACTTGCACGTTCAATCTTTTCAGCACTTTCATTATTGTTTAAGATGATTTCATAAACTATTTTTGATGCCTCATTACTTTGGTTGGTTTTATTTACCAATTCACTTAGTATAGAAAACCCTTCTTCTTTCTGCTTGTTTATTTCTTGTGTGGCTTTATTGAGTTCTTCAATGTATTGTGCATCTTTTTCCAGCAACTCACCCATTTCTTCTACATTATTAGCAGAAGTTTCAGTATCCACAGCTTGATCATTTGCTCCTCTTGCAATTTCTTCAATGGTTCTAGCTACTTCTTCCGCTGCTGATGCAGCCTGTTCTGACGTAGCCGTAAGTTCTTCTGAAGAAGCTGCTACCTGATATGCTGCATTAGAAGTTTTTGTAATAAACTCACTCACATTATCTCTCATCATTTTTATAGAGTTAGCCATAACTCCTACTTCATCTTTTCTATTTAATAATTTAACGACTTTTGATTTCTCATCAAACCTGAAATCTAGTTCTGATAAATTATTTATTACCTTAGTAATATCCTCTATTGGCTTTGCAATTGATATTCCTATAAAGTAGCTGGCAGTTGAAGCTACAATTAAAACAAGCATAGTCAAAATAATAACAGACTTTATGGTGGAAATAATACCTTCATCAAGTATACTATTAATGGCTTCTACAGGTTCACCAACAAAGTAAATTCCAATTACATTTTTATTTTTATCAAATATTGGT
>CALJTN010000180.1 GCA_937976175.1 uncultured Clostridiaceae bacterium
AGAGAAGAGTTTTGTGTTCATATGTTTAAGTGTAGTAATTGTACTTTTCATGAAAGAGTTAAGATTAATAAAATACTGGTTTAAAACTTTATTTTTTATAACAGAAATACACAGCACAAACTAATATTACAAAGTCTAATAAGGCATATTAAATAATATACTAAGGTCTTTAGTATACTATTTATTTTTATGTGTTTAACTATAAAAACTTGGGGGGAAAAGGAATGACAAAAACTATCTTGCAATACCAAAAAGCCTTTAATAGCGTAGTAGATAGAATAAAGGTTGATGAATCTGTTTTATCCGTAATGGTTTTTGGGAGTATGGTTACAGGTGACTTGTGGGAAGAGTCAGATATTGATCTTTTCGTAATTGTCAAGGAGAATTTTGAGAAAATTAGGAATATATTTACTGAAGAAAAAGGTGTTCCTGTTCATATTAAGCTCATGGGCAAAGAGAAATTCATGCAAATATATGCTGATAATCTAAAGGGTGGATATATGCATCGGATTTTTTCATCTTCAAGGTTAGTATTTTCAAAAGATATGGATATAACAGTAAGATATGACGGTGGTAGATTCTTTCCAGATGTTGATAGAGAACGTTGGGGCATGTGTTTTTTGGGAAAACTCCTAAAAGATATGGGGGTATGTAAAAAATATCTATCAAGCAATGGGATATATACTTCCTACAGTGTTGCTATAAGATGTATTGAGAAGTATTCAAGGTTATTTGTTAACTCTTCAGGGTATATGATTAGCAAAGATGTTATGACTATGGCAATGAATTTAAATGAAGAGTTTAAGCTTTGCGTGGATAAACTATTTTTCGAAAAATTAAATATTGAAGATACAATTCAAGAAACTATGGCATTTTTAGAGCAAAGCATAAATTTAAGCATTAAGAGCAACTGTACCTTACTTTTGAACTATATGAGAGAAAAAGATAAGTTCTTAAGTGCTGAGGAGATTATGGCTGAGGACTTATTTAAAGATTTTGATATAGAAATGGAAGAACTTCTTAATAAGTTATGGGAAAGAGATCTTATTAAAAAGGAAAGTAGAGATTTCAAGATGGACAAGGATAAAATTCTATTTAAGCAAAATGTTTACTTTGTTTAGCATTTGCAAATAGATAGGTGAGAGCATGAATAAATATGAAATTGAGTTTAATAGTGAAGTTCCTAAATATATAGAAATATCAAAGCATATAAAAAAATTGATTGATGAGAATAACATTGATGATGGTGAGAAATTGCCCTCTATAAGAAAATTATCAAAGCAGTTGATGGTTAATGAGGTTACCATAGTTACTGCCTACAAAAAACTTGAAGCTGAAGGGTATGCATACCAAAAGATGGGTAGTGGAACTTATGCTAAAAAAAGAGATACAAATGTAAAGTTTAAGAAGGAATATTCTAATACCTTAAAAAAAATATCTGGCGAAGAGTTAAAGAAATGCATAGATTTTACGGGAGAAACTACTAGCAGTGAATTTTTTCCTGTAGCAGTATTTAAAAATGTATTAAATGAGGTTTTAGATAGAGATGGAGCGGAGGCTTTTGCCTATAAGGAATCCCTAGGGTATGAGGGTCTTAGAAATAGCATAAGTGAATTTTTTTGGAACAATGAGGTAAGCACTGAAGATATATTAATTGTTTCGGGAGCGCAACAGGGTATTGATATAGTATCAAAATCTATAATAAATGTTCATGATAATGTGGTGGTGGAAAGACCAACCTATGGAGGTGCTCTAACGGTTTTTAAGTGGAGAAGGGCTAATATATTTGAAGTTGATATCTTAAAAGATGGGATAGATTTACTACAATTTGAAGAGATACTAAAAAAGAATAAGATAAAATGCTTTTATGCCATGAGTTACTTTCAAAATCCTACAGGAGCCTCCTACAGTTTAGCCAAAAAACTAAGAATATTAGAACTGGCAGAGCTATATGATTTTTATATTGTTGAAGATGACTATTTATCGGAGTTAATATATGACCACAAACAGTATAAGAGTTTTAAAAGCTTAGATATAAATGATAGAGTTATTTATATAAAGAGTTTTTCAAAGATATTTCTTCCGGGAATAAGGCTAGGATATATGATATCACCAGAGAAATATAAGGAGCATATTCAAAACTCAAAAATTAACACAGATATATCAACTTCCAGTCTTATGCAACGTGCTTTAGATTTATATATAAATAAAGATCTTTGGAAAGAACACATAAGCTTTCTGAATATGGCCTATAAAGATAAATATGACTTTATGTTAAATTGTATAGAGAAGTATTTAGGTGTTAAGGTTAGTTATTATACTCCTGGAGGGGGAATTCATTTTTATTTTAAGATAGCCACTGATTTTAAAATTAATTCTATGGAATTGTTTTATAAGTGTAAGAATAGGAAAGTTTTAATTACACCAGGAACCTTATTTTATAAAAATGCTGAAGAAGGCAATAATTATTTTAGATTGAGTTTTTCAGAAATAAGCAAATCTGAAATAGAAGAAGGAATTAAAATTGTCTCAGACATATTAATTGGAAGGTAAGAAAATAGCTACAAGTGGAGGGATATGTACTTGAAGAAGGGATTAGTGGACATCGACTGGCACTGTATTAATAAATATTCTGAGGAGGAAATAACTTATTTCTTGTTTTTAGAGGGCAAAACTATGGAAGCAATATGTAAAATTAGAAATTTAGATAATGCTATTGTGCAAAAACACATCATAGATGGTAAAATAAAATATAGGTTTTTAGTGCAGAGCAATGATACTGATGAACTTTTTAAGAGTATTGCTAAAGCCGGAAAAGAGGATAAAATTTCTTTTTTAAATTCACTAGAAGAGAATAATAAGAATAAGTTAACTCAGTTAATAAAAACTAATTATGCGGAGATGTTACCTAAAGACAAAGAAGCTGCAGTTTGGATTTTAGGGGAATTAAAGGAAGTATCTTGTTTAGATATTTTAATTAAGGCTTCTGTACACAAATACATAAATGTAAGAAGAATGGCAGTTTCGGCTATGGGGAAAATGGGGGATAATAGAGCAGAAGGGGCACTGATTAGAGCTCTAGGGGACGAGAATCCCCAGGTGGTAACTTATGCGATAAAATCTCTAGGTAACATAAAAAGTGAAAAAGCTATGGAAAAAATAAAATATCTCTGCCATAACACAGATAAAAAATACATAAATGACGCTGCACAGAAATTTTTGTTGTTAATGGAGCCAATATAGATGATTGCGCAGGGTAAATAATGATTTAATCTAGAATATTTGGGAATAGGTGGGGGAAGTTACATGAGTTATTTTACAATAAAAGATGAGTCAAGATCTGAATTTGAAGAGAAGAAATCCATTTTTATTGGGCAGGTAAAAAGAGTTGAAACGGAAGAAGCAGCTAAGGAATTTATCCAAAAGATCAAGAGTCAGCACAAAGAAGCCAGGCACAATGTTTATGCTTACATAATTGGTGAAAATAAAGGGGTACAAAGGTATAGTGATGATGGAGAACCTCAAGGTACAGGAGGTATCCCTATGCTTGAAGTTTTGAAAAAGAATGATATTACAGATGTAGTTGTGGTAGTTACTAGATATTTTGGAGGAATCCTTCTAGGGACTGGAGGCCTTGCAAGGGCATATTCCAAAGGTGCATCCTTAGCAATTAAAGAATCAGGAATAGTAGAAAAGGTTAGAGGTAACTCTATAGAAATAGCAATTGAATACGATTTGCTAGGGAAGGTACAGAATGTATGCACTAAGGAAAACTTTCATATGGAGCATATAGAATATACTAACAAAGTAAAAATAAAAATACTTTGTGAAGTTAGTACCCTAGAAAAATTAAAATTGCAAATAACAGAGGTTACCTCAGGAAAGGCTTTGTTTAAAGAAGACGAAGTGAAAATGTACTTCAAATTAGAACATAGACTGTATGAGTAGCACCACAATAAACATTAAGCTTTAGTAGGTTAGGAAAAGTAGTATATACTTTTCTTTTTTATTTGAAAAGTACTTTATTCCTATGATATAATGGGAAATGTCATGTACTTGTAACTAAATCATAGAAGTATTGCTATTTATTAGGAATGGTTAGAAATATTTCGCATATAAAATAGTTAGCTAAGGAGGAATTTCAAATGTCAGGACATTCAAAATGGCATAACATACAAGCTAAAAAAGGTAAAAATGATTCTAAAAGGGGAAAAATATTCACCAAAATAGGCAAAGAATTAATAATGGCAGCTAAAAATGGAGGCTCTAGTTTAGAAATTAATGCTAGACTTAGAGACGTAGTTGCAAAAGCTAAATCTAATAATATGCCGCTAGATACAATAACTAGAGCAATTAAAAAAGGTGCTGGAGAGCTTGAAGGCGTAAACTACGAAGAAATAGTTTATGAAGGATACGGAGCAGAAGGTGTTGCTGTAGTAGTTAATACACTAACAGATAAAAAAAATAGAAGTGTGGCAACTGTAAGACATGCTTTTGATAGATGTGGTGGAAACATGGGAGCATCTGGCTGCGTAAGCTGGATGTTTGCTAAAAAAGGACAAATCATCATAGAACGTACAGAAGCTATGGATGAAGATGAAATTATGATGATAGCACTAGAAGCCGGTGCAGAGGATTTCAACGCTGAAGAAGAAATGTTTGAAATTATCACAGCTGTAGAAAACTTTGGAGAGGTAAGAGAAGTGTTAGAAGGAGCAGGTCTTGAATTTGCATCAGCAGAGCTTACAATGATACCAGATAACATGACACCTATTAGCATGGAAGGTGCGGTTAAGGTGCAGAAGCTTATAGATATGCTTGAAGATGACGACGATGTGCAGGATGTTTATCATAATGCAGAGTTCCCTGAGGAATTTGAGGGATAGTATAAGAAGAAATTACTAATGAAAATAAATGAAGAATAATAGCCCTTGGAAAACCAAGTGATATTATTCTTCATTTATATTATAAAGTCTAAGGTATATTCTGAATTCAGACTGTTATATTCTTCTACAAGATCCTGTAATGTGACAGAATCCATCACACTGTTAATTTGCTCATTAACCTTTTGCCATACAATGGTGTTTATACAAACTTTTATGGTTTTATCCACTCCTAAGGCTCCATGATCATCACCTGTAATGCCTAAGTCACCTTCAAGAATTCTTAAAACTTCACCTACAGTAATTTTCGAGGCATCTTTTGATAGGGTATAACCGCCCTGTGAACCTCTTGCACTTTTTACAAGATCAGCTTTTCTAAGCACTGAGAAAACTTGCTCTAGATAATTTTCTGAGATGGACTGTCTTTCAGCGATAATCTTTAAGGGTATATATTCTCCTAGTGAATGAACAGCAATATCAACCATTGCCCTTAAACCGTATCTTCCTTTAGTAGAAATATTCATGGTAATTTAACTCTCCTTATCCACACTAAAATATACATATAATGCATAATATAATATTTATTCGTTAAAATAGATGATACTATATTGAAAAGCATAAGTCAAATTACCCATTATAGCCTGCTACAAATAATTATTGAACATAGGATTTTAACATATCAAAGTGCTTTATAATTAAGAGCTTATTACCTTTAAGGGTTATAATACCTAGTTCCTCAAATATACTAAGTTTCCTACTTATGGTTTCTCTAGTTACTCCTACATAGTTTGCCATCTCTTCCCTATTAATAGGTAGCTTAACCTGTAAACCTAGGTCAGTAGGAATACCATATTTTTCAGCAAACTCTAAAAGCATATAGGCAATTCGAATTTCAGCATCGTTGGTAGCAAGATTTTGAGCAAGGTTTTCAGTTTGGGTAAGGCGCTTTGTAATTACTTGTAATAACTTTAAAGATATTTCAGGATTGTTCATAAGAATTTCATCCATGTTTTGTTTTGTTAATGTGCATATTTTTAGGTCTGATATAGCATAAACGTCAAAGTTATAAGTTTCATTGCTGCTGAAAAGGCTTAGTTCTCCGAAAAAATCTCCACTAGTAAAGATATGAACAATCTGTTCTTTCCCATCTTTGGTTAGTTTTGAAATCTTTACTCCACCTTCATTGATTATAAACAGTGTATTAGACTTTTCACCTTCACTGCATAATAGGTCACCTTTTTTATAGGATTTGTGTCCAGTCATGTCTACAATCTTTTTTAACTCTTGGTCTGAAAGGAAAGAAAATATGGGTACTTTTTTAGCACAGAGAGTATGATTACAACTATTACAATTACATTGATTCATATATTTATCACCTGCCAACCGTATTTTTTAATAATTTATTCTAGGCACCTTAAGATAATAGGGTGTTTTTTAATGCATTGACTCAATTTATAATAACATTTTTAAACTATCTTGGTCAATTAATACTAAAGGTAGATTATATTTTCTCTTCAATTTTGATTTAAATCATATTTTAAACGGAGAAAAGAATGTAGAATGAGGACATAGGAAAAGCAAATTTACATTAAATAAAATTAGGATGATGACAGTTAGTAATTGTCCTCTATTCTATGAAAAATAAGGGGGAATTTTGGTGAAAAAGAATATTATGCTGGGTGAAAATGTATTTTGGGTAGGTAAGGTGGACGATAGAGATGTGCCATTCCATAGATTGACATTAACTAAAGGAACTACTTATAATAGCTATTTATTAATGACGGAAAAGCCTACAGTAATTGATACTGTGGACATAAGCTTTGGAAGAGAGTTTGTAGAAAATTTAGAGACTATGATAGAACTTGAAAAAATAAAGTATATTGTAATAAACCATACAGAACCAGATCATTCTGGAGCACTTGGGAGTTTAGCCTCTAAGGCTAAAAATGCTGTCATTGTTTGCTCTAGGCTTGCAGTGGATGAATTAAAGGAAATGTATAAGCTTCATAATAGAGAATTTCTAGTTGTAGGTGATGGTGATTCTCTTGATATTGGAGGTAA
This sequence comes from uncultured Clostridiaceae bacterium, assembly GCA_937976175.1. Classification (GTDB taxonomy): domain Bacteria; phylum Bacillota; class Clostridia; order Clostridiales; family Clostridiaceae; genus Clostridium_AD. The sequence goes on from CALJTN010000180.1 coordinate 6,945, forward strand.
GACTCTTAAATTTATAGAGACGCCATATCTCCATACCGAGGAAACTATGATAACTTACTGCGTGGAAGATAAAATTTTATTCACTTGTGACATATTTAGTACTCATGTAGCAAACTATGAGTATTTCAATGATATGGCAAAGGAAGATATTAAAAATGATTATATAGGGTATTACACTTTGATAATGCATCCTCACAGAAGATATGTCCAAAACATGATTGAAAAAATTAAGGGGCTTGACATAAAAATAATAGCGCCATCCCATGGATTTATTCTTAGAGAGGATGTTAAAAGTTATATAGATATATACGATACTATGAGTAAAAACACAGAGGTAGACAAAAAAGCATTGATTCTATACTCTACTATGACAGGTAGAACAAAGAAAATTGCCATGTTAATTGCAGAGATGTTTGAGAAACAGAATATAGTTTCAAAAGTCTTAGATATAAACAAAACACCTAAGGAAGATGTTATAAAGGCTATCAGAGAAGCGCATGCAATTTTCTTTGGTACTTCCACAAAATATGCAGATATGATTGGAAATATGGAAGATTTGCTAAAGAGTCTTCCTACTATAAACCTAGAAGATAAATTAGGGGCTACTTTTGGATCTTATGGTTGGAGCGGAGAGGGAATAGAAGTAGTTCAAGATTATTTAAAACAAAGTAACATTAAAGTATTAAACACTTCTGATATAGTTAAGTCAACTGGAATGACTGATATAGAACTACCTATAAGAATTAGATTTTCACCTGGGGAGAGCGAATTAAAAAAAATTGAGAGTGCTATTATGTACACTACGGATTTATTACTTAGCACCATTTAAATATATTAATATTTTCATAGACTTTTGATTTTAAATAAATCACAGGATTAAAATTAATTTGATAAAAGTCCATGACTCTCATGGGCTTTTATCAAGTTAGATTTTAAATACATAAAGTAGCTAAATATTTTCGAACTCACTTAACGTTTTTAGTTTGTTCTCAACTTTAATTTTCTCTTGTCTTATGTTATCCAGTTGTTGAAGTAGTTTTTTGTTCTCTATTTTCATGGGTTTGTTTGAATTGTGTTGAAGTCCAGTCTCTGCAAGTTCTAAGGTATACTGTATTTCTTGTTCTAGCTTATTTTTATAAGTTTCTTCAAATTGTTTTTCCACCTCAGTTAATTCTTCATTTAAAGTTGTTTTCATACTATCAATAACTTGTCTAGTAACTTCAGATTTAATTTGTTCTTCAGTTTTCATATGAATTGTATCTCCTTATAATTTATTGTTTTAATGCTTTTGTTTATACTATTAGGATACTCATTAATCCTTGTAGTATTCTTTAGAAAAAATGTGGTTTAGTAGACGTAGTTAACAATAACTTTTATATGAGGCCATAGGTATACAATAAGAAGTTAAGCAATAGATATTTCTAAAATAAACGGAAAAGGTTTCGTTTTTGCTTGCAATAAAAATTATCCGAAAAAAAGTATTAAATTCATAATACAAGGCAAAATAAAGAGAGGAAAACTAATAACATAATTGATATAAATAAAGGGGAGGATTTAGTGGAAAATGCTGATAACATAAAGGTTATTGCCTTGGGAGGCCTTGGAGAAATAGGTAAAAATATAACGGCATTTGAGTATGGGAATGAAATCATAGTCATAGACTGTGGTATATCCTTTCCAGACGAAGAAATGTATGGTGTAGATTTAGTAATCCCAGATATAACTTATCTGAAAAATAATGCAGAAAAAGTCAAGGGTATATTTTTAACTCATGGACATGAAGATCACATAGGTTCATTACCTTACATTTTAAAACAGTTGAATGTTCCTATTTATGGTACTAAGCTAACCTTAGGAATAATTGAAAATAAGCTTAAGGAACATAATATTTTCTCAGAGTGTGACCTTCACACGGTAAATGCAGGAGAAATAATAGAACTACAAAATCTTAAAGTTGAATTCATAAGAGTTACTCACAGCATTGCGGACGCCTGTGCTATTGCCATTCACTCACCAGTTGGAGTTATATTGCATACTGGCGATTTCAAAATTGATTATACTCCTATTGATGGATTAGTCATGGACTTAGAACGTATCTCGAATCTAGGTAAAGAGGGACTATTGCTTCTTATGGCTGATAGTACAAATGTGGAACGTGAAGGGCATACAATTTCAGAAAAATCTATAGGGAAGACATTAACTAGAATACTTTCTAATGCGGATGGAAGAGTCATCGTAGCTACCTTTGCTTCAAATATTCATAGAATGCAACAGGTTGCAGATGCTTCTGTGAGGTATGGCAGGAAAATTGTGTTTAGTGGAAGGAGTATGGAGAACATTTCACAAGTTGCTATGGATCTAGGATATCTTCATATACCAGAAGGTTATCTTATAGGTGTAGATGACATGCGTAACTATGCAAGTAAAAACATAACAATAATAACTACTGGAAGTCAGGGAGAACCTATGGCGGGGCTGGCTAGAATAGCCTTTGGTACTCATAGAAAAATTATGCTAGAACCGGAGGATTTGTTTATTATTTCAGCATCTCCAATTCCGGGAAATGAGAAACTTATATCTAGAGTAATAAATGAGTTATTTAAAAAAGAAGCAGAAGTAATTTATGAAGATTTAGAAGAAGTTCATGTATCTGGTCACGCTTACCAAGAGGAATTGAAATTAATTCATACATTAGCTCATCCTAAATATTTCATGCCTGTTCATGGTGAATACAGACATTTGAGACACCATGCTAAGTTAGCACAAAGATTAGGTATGGAGGGAAAAGATATATTTACAATGGAGACAGGTCAGGTTTTAGAACTTACAAAGGATGAAGCTAAAGTTACAGGGCGGGTACACACTGGATCTGTATATGTAGATGGACTTGGAGTTGGAGATGTTGGAAACATAGTGCTGAGGGATAGAAAACACTTAGCAGAAGATGGAATGCTCACTGTAGTGGTTACATTAGAGCGGGAAACCTATAGTATTATTGCTGGTCCAGATATAATCACACGTGGATTTGTATATGCTAAGGAATCAGATATATTGATTAATGAAGTAAAAGAGATTGTTAGGATAGAACTTAATAATTCATTAGATAAAAAAATTATTGAATGGTATATATTAAAAGCTAACATGAAAAAAGCCATAGAGCGATATTTATATGAAAAAACAAAACGTAAACCAATTATTCTCCCAATTATTATGGAAATATAATATATTTAAAGGCTGAAGGTTGAATACCATCAGCTTTTTGTACGCCCAACATGGTTGCTTAACCCATAGGCTAAAGAGGCCAGCATATCTATGGTATGCATTTTATTTGTACATAAAACTATTCCCCATTACTATTATATATGTTAATATTACTAAGGCATCTGAAATAAAAAAACTGGCTAATAGGTTAGTCAAATTTATTTATTTCAGATGCCTTGGTGGTAATATAATATACATATATAGTAAATTAATGATAAAAAGGAGACAGGGAAGCATGATAGATATAACAAAAGTATACCTTCAAAATAAGTACAAAATAAGTGCAAAAACGTTGGAACTCTATGAATTAGCAATACAAGATGTGCAAAAGGAATTTCAAATTCTTGATGAGATAAGAGAGTTCAATCAACTTAAAGTATTAACTGCGCTACAAGAGGAAAGAATTAGCGACACTCATTTTACCAATTCCTCTGGATATGGGTATGGCGATATTGGGCGCGATTCCTTAGATAAAGTATATGCAAGAATTTTTAATTGTGAGAGTGCACTGGTTAGACCACATTTCGTAAATGGAACCCATGCAATTGGTGCAGCACTGTTTGGTAATTTAAGACCTAATGATACTATGCTTTCTGTATGTGGAACACCATACGATACACTTCATAACATAATTGGTATAAATATTACTGAGGATATAGGTTCATTAAAACATTATGGTGTAAAATATAAACAGTTAGAATTAAATAATAACTCTAAAGTTGATATTGACTTAATGAAGAAGACTTTGCTTGAAGATGATTCAATAAAGTTACTTCATATTCAAAGATCTACTGGATACGGCTGGAGAAGTTCACTATTAATTTGTGAATTAGAAGAGATCATAAAAGCTGCAAAATCAGTAAATCCAAAGGTAATTTGTTTTGTAGATAACTGTTACGGCGAATTTATTGATACTTCAGAGCCTACAGAGGTAGGAGCAGATTTAGTTGCTGGTTCACTAATAAAAAATATTGGCGGTGGTATTGCACCAACAGGTGGATATATTGCTGGTAAAGAAGAATATGTAGTGCAGGCTTCTTATAGACTAACAACTCCTGGCATAGGAGGGGAGTGTGGTTCTACTTTTGGAGTAATGCGTTCTTTCTACCAAGGACTATTCCTAGCACCACATATAGCTATGGAAGCAGTGAAGGGAGCGATTTTCTGTGCAAGGATAATGGAACTTGCAGGTTTTGAAGTTCTTCCTAAGTATACTGATAAAAGAAGCGATATAATTCAAGCTATTAAATTTAATAATAAGGAAAAAATGATTAACTTCTGTAAGGGTATACAAGCAGGGTCCCCAATTGATTCCTTTGTTGAGTGTGAACCGTGGGACATGCCGGGATATGCAGACCAGGTTATAATGGCAGCAGGTGCGTTTATTCAGGGTTCATCTATAGAGCTATCTGCAGATGCTCCAATTAGAGAGCCTTATATAGCATATTTACAGGGTGGATTAACATTTGACCATGCTAAGATTGGGATACTTATTGCTCTTTCTAGAGTTATTTAAAATAGAAATTGTGTATAACTATATATGCATTTTGCAAAATATCTACTTTTGATAGTATAGTAATGGAAAAACAAAAACCTGCAATGATATAAGCATTGCAGGTTTTTGTTATGTAGTAAATATTGTAGCACATTAAGTGACGATTAATACTTTCTGTAAATACCGGCAAGTATGCCAAGAATTGTACAGTCCTTAACTATTATAGGGGACATAGATGAGTTTTCAGGTTGAAGTCTTATATAGTTTTCTTCCTTGAAAAGCCTTTTAATGGTTGCTTCATTATCAATAAGAGCTACTACTATGTCTCCATTTTTAGCGGTATTAGTCTTCTCAATTATAGCTAGGTCTCCATCTAATATTCCTGCTTCAATCATGCTGCTACCGGAAACTTTAAGCATAAACAATTCATTATTGGTTTTAGTAAAATTTAAAGGAATAGTAAAGGTATCTTCAACATTTTCAACTGCTAAAATTGGTTGACCGGCTGTGATTTTACCTATAATAGGAATATCTATTAATTCTTTCCTTATCACTGAATCCTTTAACAATTCAATTGCGCGAGGTTTAGTAGGGTCCCTACGAATATATCCTTTTTTCTCTAATCTTTCTAAATGTCCATGAACAGTTGAGGTAGACTTTAAGCCTACAGCCTCGCATATTTCTCTTACAGAAGGCGGATATCCTTTTAATTGAATTTGATCTTTTATGAAGTTGTATATTTCACTTTGTTTATCTTTTTTTGGGGTTAACATAGAAACACCTCTCATTCATAGGCCAATTATACCATATAAATGTAAAAGTATCAAACTTATGTTCTATTTTTAAGAAAGAAGTAAAAGCAAATAATTACACATGCTAATGTAAGGTACAAAGTAGATATAAGAATGAATTTGTATAACTAAAAATTTTAGTGTTTGATTATTTAAAAGTAATTTGTTATAATAGTCCATTATGTAAGTATGTGAAAAAAACGGAGCGAGGTGCTATATGTCTAAAAATTGTATATTTAATGATAGGAAAACTTGTAGTAGTTGTGGTGAATGTGAGGTCTGTGAATTAGATTCCAATAAGAAATGCAATAATTGTGGAAGCTGTCTAGAGCTGGAGGGCTACGACGTTAAAGCTATAAAAATTCATGAAGTTTTTGAGGAATTAGAAGAGGATCTTTATGATAAAAATGAAGTTAATTTATCTGAAGCAGATAATACAGAAAATGAAATTGATGAATTATCTATAGTTGAAGAGTGTGATGTAGCACTAGCAAAGGAAGAATGCTCTAAGCTAGATGAGGATGATTTAATACCTGAAAATGATGAAGTTTGGGAATATATTGATGACATAGCAGGGGCAAAAGAACTACTTGAAAATGAAGAGGATAACTCAGGATTACTTCACGAAGAATTTCCTGGACTTATAAGACTAAAAATATAGTTAATTAAGAAAAGTAGATTTCACTAAATATAGTTGGAGTAATATATATTAGCAACAATACATTTAATAATTGGACTTGAAATATTAATTAATTTTAGAATGCCCAAATACTTTTGGGTGTTCTTTTATTTTTTTGTATCCAGATAAGGAGGCATACATCTAAAAATTTAATTATCTTTTAACAACAAGTTTATTGAAAAAATGAATGTGAAGTTCTAGATGTTTTTAAACAGAATGAGTGAAATGAGTCACTCTCATATGGTAAAATATAATTAATAAGTTAATTTATAATTAGTTTTAGAAGGTTTAACTATATCTTATAGGGGGAAGAATTTTATGATCAAATCAAAGCAACATCTGGCAGTGTTTCAGGCAATACTTGCAGCTGCATTATTTGGAATAAGTGCACCTATTTCAAAGCTATTATTAGAAAAGATACCACCTATGCTCATGGCTTCACTGCTGTATCTTGGAGCAGGCATTGGAATGTTATTCTTAGGTTTAATAAAGAACTCAAAGAACAAGGAGGCAAAAGAAGCTAAGATTAGCAGAGTGGAACTTCCATATGTTATAGGTATGATAGCCCTAGATATTGCAGCACCGATATTTTTGATGCTGGGTCTAACTATGACCACCGCATCAAATGCTTCTTTATTAAACAATTTTGAAATTGTGGCTACATCGCTTATTGCACTGTTAATTTTTAAAGAGTCAATTGGGCAAAGATTATGGATAGCTATTTCTTTTATAACTATATCCAGCATTATTCTATCTATAAGTGACTTTAGTAGCTTTTCGTTTTCAGTAGGTTCCATTTTTGTTTTACTTGCATGTATTTGTTGGGGCTTTGAAAATAACTGTACAAGAATGATGTCTTTAAAAGATCCAATGCAGATAGTGGTTGTTAAGGGTATGGGTTCTGGGGTAGGTTCACTTATAATAGTATTTTTAACTAAGTCATATGCAAGTGATATAAAGTATATATTTATAGCTATGATTTTGGGGTTCTTCGCATATGGATTAAGCATATTCTTTTATGTAACTGCACAGAGGCAATTAGGAGCTGCAAGAACAAGTGCATATTATGCTGTTGCACCCTTTATAGGTGTAGCCCTGTCTCAAATATTGTACAATGAACCAATAACAAGAAACTTTGTTATTGCAGTTATTCTAATGATCTTTGGTGCCTATTATGCTGCTGTAGAAAAACATAATCATAAACATAGTCATGAGGAATCTCAACACGAGCATCGCCATAATCATAATGATATCCATCATAATCATGAACATGATACCTCGGTGAAGGGTGAACACAACCATGTGCATATTCATAAAAGTCTTGAACATGCACATCATCATACTCCGGATATGCATCATGATCATTGTCATTAGTAATTTAATATGGCTAAGGAATATTTACTCCTTCAATTTCCAATAGTAGTTTTTGTGTAGGAGTTCTATTACCTGCAAAACCCACCAAATTGCCACCTTTACTAATAACTCTATGGCAGGGTATAATTATAGGCAATTGGTTAAATTTATTAGCTTGCCCTACAGCCCTTACGGCTTTAGGGTTTCCTATGGACTCTGCAATTTGCAAATAGTTTCGTGTTTCGCCATAAGGTATATTTTGAAGGGCTCCCCATACTTTTTTTCTGAATTCTGTACCTTCAATAGATAAAGGTACATCAAAGTATCTTCTTTCTCCTTTGAAATATTCGTCTAACTGAAATATAACTTCTTTACACAGCTCCCTATCTCTCTGAATAGAGTCATATTTTTTCGCATATTGTGCCCAATCTTCTTTAAAAATTTCTACTTTTCTTACACCAACTTCGTCCACAACTACATGAATTAGTCCTATAGAGGAATCATAAACATCATAACCAATTTTCATAAAAGCCTCCTAGTTTTATAATTAGTTATAAATGAATGTACTATAATCCATTATATTTGTCAATTTTAGTGTTCCAGAAAATCCTTAATTTTCAATAAATAATTCTTTTATTCTTGGACAAAATATGATAAAATAAGAACAAATGTTTGGATGGTGAAAAAAATGGATATAATGAGAAAACTTGAAATATTATCAGATTCAGCAAAATATGATGCTTCTTGTTCTTCTAGTGGTTCTAGCAGAAAGAATACAAAGGGTGGTATAGGAAATGCTGCAGCCATGGGCATTTGTCATTCATGGTCACAGGACGGCAGATGTATATCTTTACTAAAGATTTTATATACCAACAAATGCATATATGATTGTATATATTGCATTAATAGAGCTAGCAATGATGTGGAGAGAACGAGCTTTACGCCTAAAGAAGTAGTAGATTTAACTATAAATTTTTATAGACGAAATTACATTGAAGGATTATTTTTAAGCTCAGGGGTGGAGCAAAGTCCAGACTATACCATGGAAAACTTAGTTAGAATTCTAAAGGATTTAAGATTGATTCATAAATTTAATGGATATATTCATGTAAAGGCTATTCCAGGTGCTAATCCAAAATTAATATATGAGGCAGGCTTATACGCAGATAGAATGAGTGTAAATATTGAGCTACCATCGGAAAAAAGTTTAAAACTCTTAGCACCTCAAAAGAGTAAAGAAGCCATACTAAAACCTATGGGACTTATAAAGCACAGTATACTAGAGTCCAATGAATATAAGAAAAAAGGCTTTAAGTCACCAAAGTTTATCCCAGGTGGTCAAAGTACCCAAATGATGGTAGGGGCCACTAATGAAAGCGATTTAAGTGTAATTAGACTTACAGAAGGCTTATATGATACTTTTGGACTTAAGCGAGTGTATTATTCCGCTTATGTTCCGGTAATAGCTCATGCAAATTTACCAGCAATCGTCACAACACCACCACTTTTAAAGGAACATAGAATGTACCAAGCAGATTGGCTTTTAAGGTTTTATGGCTTTAAGGCAAAGGAACTATTGGACGAAAGAAATCCTAACTTTGATATAGATTTAGATCCTAAAGCCTTTTGGGCATTGAATAATTTAGACAAGTTCCCAGTAGAGGTGAATAACGCACCCTATGAAACCTTACTTAGAGTTCCAGGCATAGGTGTAACATCAGCTTTAAGAATTATAAGAGCAAGAAGACTTTGTAGTCTTTCCTACGACAATTTAAAGAAACTAGGATTAGTGCTTAAACGAGCTAGATACTTTATAACCTGTAGTGGTAAGTTTTATGGAGATATGACCATGGAAAAGAGAAGGCTTAAAAATTACTTACTAGACAATGAAAGTTTTGATAAGCCAGAGCAGCTAAGTCTTTTTAACCAAAGGAGTGATTTATTTGGTTAGATATATTTATGATGGAAGCTTTGACGGATTTTTATCCGTCATCTATGCTTGTTATTATCATAAAATACCTGAAGCTATAGAAAACGAGTGTAGCTATAATTTTAACATATTATATGAGGATAAAGTTATAGAAACTGATATGGTAAAATCAACTAAAGTTTATAAGGCTATACTTGAAAAAATATCAGAGGATACTTTAATTCATGTGTATCAAGCATTTTTATCTGAGGTTCCAGGAATAGAGTTGAAATTATATAAGTACATACAGATGGGCTTTAAGATAGGAAATAAAGTAAATGACCTTCTTTCGGATAGAACTGTAAATGAAGTACAGAAATACTCTGCAAGAGTAGCTTTTGAAACACATAGATTTTTAGGACTAGTTAGATTTCAAGAATTTAATGGCATATTGTATGCAGCAATTGAACCTACATATAATATTCTCCAGCTCATAGGAGATCACTTTAAAGCAAGGCTTACAAATGAAAAGTGGATAATTCATGATGTGAGGAGAAAAATTAGTATAGTTTATGAAGATAATGAATGGATAATCAGGGACTTTAAATTTGAAAAACTAGAAAGTCGTGAGGAAGAAGAACTGTTCTATCAAAACCTTTGGAAAGTTTTTCATAAAACTGTGGCAATAAAGGAAAGGAGTAATGAAAGGTTACAAATGCAACATATGCCTAAGAAATATTGGAAGAATCTAATTGAAATGAAATAACAAAAACATCTAAGGATACTTATAGTATTTTTAGATGTTTTTCTTTAATTACTTATAAGTTTGTCGAAATATGCAAGCGATACTAAATGCAATATCGCACCATTCGACTTGAAAAAACGACTCTTTAAGGTCGTTTTTTGTAATTTTAGCAAAAACACGTAATAATAAGCTAGAAATATGATATATTTTAACTAGGATATATAAGTAATAAAACCAATAATAGGAACATTTAGAAATTTTAAATAAAGATT
>CALJTN010000181.1 GCA_937976175.1 uncultured Clostridiaceae bacterium
ACTGTATAATACGGCTTTATTTTCCTGAGACATATGATCTGTAGGTACCATAATTTCATTATTCTTATAGAAGAATTCAATAATAAGATCAAGTGCCTCTTCTCTTGTAAGAGCTCCTTTTTCTATATCTGCTTTAAAGAAAGGATATAAATACTGGTCCATGCGTCCATAATCAAAAACACCGCAACCAGCTATTTTCATAAAGATTAAAGTAATAAACCATAGTAATTGCAAAGCTTCATGCAAATCCCTAGGAGCGTTGTAACTGATATGGTTACATATATCCTCTATCTTTTTTAATTCACCATATCTCATTTCGTCTTTACATTGTTCCCTTTCTACTTTGGCACATTCAGCATATCTTAGAATAAACTTACTCATTGCTTCGTAACAGATAATTGTTCCTTCTAAAAATTCTTTCTGAGTTATATCATCAGTTTCTTTTATTTGCTTTAAAGTTTCTTCAGCTTTTTGTTTAAATCCACCTAATCCTTTTAAAAGAATCTCCTCCCAAAGCAAACCTATATGCCCGAATGAATAAAACCAAGGGGCTCTTCTTTTAAGCCACCCATAGGAGTAGAACCAAGAGATTTTTTGTTGTACTTCTTCTAGTGGAATAGTCCACCAATTTTCTGTTAGAGCTGCCCCTTTTTTATATTCCTCATCGGTGGGAATCACTTCCTTAACGGAACCGATTAACTTTTCCCCTGGCTGGATAAATACTGAAATACTTCTAAGAATATGGTCTAGAGTCTTTCCATAACGTGGGGCATAAGGTAGATGTTCGAATAATTCTTCACTTTCTATTAGATATTGAATACGTTCATAAAAAGTCAATCTGTAATCTTTTTCGAACCACCGTTCAATTTTATTTTTCATGTGCTGTGATACCAAGATTATGCCTCCTTTTTACATATGCTAGATATTTATATAACAAAAGCTTTTATATACTTTTGTGTAAAACATTCTCTTAATGCTGCCATTTTTTCATTTATAGGTGTTTCAAATAACTGAGTTATTTGTTAAAATATTATGCTCTATTATTTAACTCATAAAGTTTCTTATAGATTGGTTCCATCGTTTGTATCATTTCTAGGTATACATTGGCATACTCTTGATAAATCTTTGTATTTTTTTCATTAGGCTCTATGCGGTTTTTGGTAGTAACAAATGCTTTAGCTGTTTTTTCCATATCTTTATAGATGCCTACGCCATACCCTGCACATATAGCAGAACCTAATACCCCTACCTCTGTTCTGGAAAGCTGAACATATGGAATGCCTAAAACATCTGCTTTTATTTGATTAAATAGTTGGCTCTTACTGCCTCCACCTATTACTCTTACTTCTTTAAACTGCATATCCTTAAAGAGTTCTTTTTCAATGGATAAATAATAGTAATATTCATAAGCTATAGCTTCTAGCATACTTTTATAAAAGTGTTTTCTTTCATGTCCCCAGCTAAAACCAGCCCATGTACCTCTTATTTCATTATTATAAGGATAGTTTCTGCCTCCTAAATGTGGTACAAAGAGCAGACCATCTGTCCCTGGTCTAACATCTTTAGCTTCTTCATTAAGCATATTATATGCTTCTTCTAGTTTCTCTTTTGAAGGCTGAACGATACCATCTCTAAACCATCTTAGACATAATCCACCGCCACCGATATAAGCATGTGGAAACCATAATCCCTTAGAAGCTGCTTTTGGGAATAGTAAAGTTCTATGTTTTAAGTCTGGGTTAAAGTTGTCTACACAACAAGCAAAAACACTTGCTGTTCCAGCTACATCAACGATTAGTCCTGGTTCAACAAGCCCTGCTCCTAAAAATCCTGCTGCTTGATCTCCCATACCAGCTACTACAGCTGTCTCTGTTGTTAGCCCACATGCACTTGCTACCTCTCTCGTTAATGTACCTATTACCTTCCAAGGTTCAACTATTTCTGGCATCTTGGACCTGTCAATATCAAATGCTTTTAGGAGTTTCTCTGACCACTGGGTAGTTGCTGCATCATATAATCCAGTGAAATGCAAATAAGTATAATCTATAAAGGCATCTTTTCCTTTTAGTCCTACCATTTTTCCAGCTACAAATGCAGCAGGCTGAATAAACTTTTCAATTCTTTGATAGATTTCTGGCTCTTCATTTTTCCACCATAATATTTTCGCACAGTGTGCTACTGTTGATGGTAAACCTGAAGTTTTCATCACCTCATCTTCATAATTTCTCTTAATATGCTCTACATATTGACTACAGCGGTTATCAAGCCATGAATCATATCTTGTAATAGGTTCGTAGTCAGCGTCAATACCCAGTATGCCAGCCATTTGACCATCAATGCAAATTGCCTTTACATCTTTTGGTTGAATATTAGTTTTTTTAACAATATCTCTAATTGTTTGTAGTGTCGTGTCATAAAATTCTTCTGGGTTCTGTTCTACCCAACCCGGCTTTGGATAATATAATTTACTTTCTATATAGCTCTCTGCTAAAAGATTCCCCTCTTCATCAAAAATTGCAGCTTTTGTACCCGTAGTCCCTATATCTATACCGATTAATGCCTGCATTAATTCACCTCTTCTTATAAATACTTCTTTAATTTTTTGATTGGCCTTGATATTCTACTTCTAAGCCTTTAGACCTTCCCCAATCTTACCTGCTTTCGACTGTGCAATAACAACACCTAATAAGATAGCTCCCATTAAAATATTTTGCCACCATACATTTAAATTACCCTGCATATTAAACATATTTTGAATAAGTCCAGTAATAAGAACACCGTAAAGAGT
>CALJTN010000182.1 GCA_937976175.1 uncultured Clostridiaceae bacterium
TATTACCACACATATTTGATCCCTTTGTTTCAAGTAATAATGAAAATAGGGGACATGGCTTAGGGCTATATATTGTAGCTTATTATGCAAACCTACTAAATTATGTGGTAGAGGTTAGAAATATAGATGTTGGGGTAGAAGCTAGCCTACTTTTTACAAATACTGTGGAGTTTAAAAGGCTTAAATAAAATTAGGTACTCTTCACATTGTTTTATATAATTACCACAATATCCACATACAATCTTCACGTGAAATTCATAATAGCTTGGTATAATTTAACTATAATAAATAGTTAAGTGAGGGGAAGAATTGTGGTAACTATAAAAAATTTAGAAGTGAAATATGGTAAGCAAATTGCATTATGTATAAAATCACCAATAACCTTTGAGGCTGGTGATCGCGTAGGAATAATAGGCTCCAATGGAGCAGGAAAGACTACTCTAGTTAAATCAATGCTAGGGCTTACAAATTATAATGGCACAATCCATACAAATTTAAAGCCTGAGGAAATGTCAGCACACATGCAGGAAAATAATTATGTTGAAACCATGGCGGTTAAGTATATAATTGAGGCTATTTTAAATACAAAGATAAAAAGAAATAAGGTGCTACAGGACCTAATTGCCTTCTTTAATTTTGAAGCATGTCTTAACAAGAAATTTAGTGCATTATCCGGAGGACAAAAGCAGCGCCTAACAATAATCTTAGTTTTAATTCAAGATGCCCCATTGGTATTCTTCGATGAAGTTACTTCAGGGCTGGATTTTGAAACCCGCCAGCAATTAATGAATAAAATAACTCAGTGGTATGAGAATAAAGAAGTTACCATTTGCATTGTATCTCATTATTATGAGGAACTTGAGAAACTAGCTAATAAGATATTGATTTTAGACAATGGAAAGGTAGTTGACTTTGGAAGTAAGGAGGCGCTCTTTAAGAAATACTGCGGAAAGTCTACAATAACTATTGAAAATACTAAAAGAAACGAAGAATTGACCAGAAGCCTTCCTAAGATATTGGCACCTGACCACTTAATTGCTATTTCTTGTTTAAACCTGGAAAAGGAATTAGAAATAGTAAAGCTACTAATAGATGAGAATGTAAATTTTAAAAGAAGCAACAGTGATATTGAAATCATGTCTATTAATGCTAAAGCAAGGTTTAATGAAGAACTTCAGGGAGGTGCTAGTGATGAATGCAAAGCTATTTAATTTGGGGCTTATAAAATATGAGCTTAGAAATTTAATTGGTAATATATTTACATTGATTTTTGGAGTATTTTTCCCAATTGGCATGACACTATTTTTTGGATCCGCAATGGTAGGCAACGTTCCAGATAATGCGAAAGATATTTTTATTACAAATGTATTTATCATTAACAGTATAATTATTCCATTAGCCTCCATCCTTGTAGGGTATTCTGCGGTATTTTCACAGGAGCTAGAGAAAAATATACCCTTGCGTTTTCGTTTGTTTGGCTATAGTGAGAAAACTGTATTGATTTCTAAAATATGCGCCCATTTAATTTTTATGACCTTATCCCTGGTTCTATATACAGTGGTAATTTGCTCTATGTTAAAAGTGCAGGTGCCTAGTCTTAGTTCAGCGCTTATTTTAATAGTTTCCCTATATTTACTGTCTATATTTTTCTTTATCTTAGCTCATGGTATAGCATTATATTTCAAGAAGTTTGGACCAACCTATGCTATAACTATGATATTATATTTTGCAATAATGATTATAAGCGGAATGTTTGGTGTGCAAGCAAAGGATTTCCCGGATCCATTAAAGGCTGTGGCATATGCTTTTCCAACCACCTATATTAGTGGAGAGTTTATAAATTTTTGGCAAGGCGGTAGCTATAACTTTGTACCATATATTCAGTCCTTTATATTCTTTGCAGCAGTTTCATGTATTATATTATTTATGTCCATTCATCATGATAGTAGGAATATAAGGTGAAACTAGTTAATTCAGTTACGTTTAAGTTTTAGCCCACTCTTTAAAGGGTGGGCTTTTCTTGTAGTATAATGGATAGGTATTAAGTACCTATCCATTTTAAAATGAGGGGAGATATTTACTATTTTTCATACATATTTTTGTAATAATTTTCGTACTCACCGGTGGTAATGTCATTCATCCAATCCTTATTATCTAAATACCACTTTATGGTGGATTCTATTCCTACTTCAAAGGAGGTTTCTGGATACCAACCTAATTCATTTTTTATCTTTGTAGGATCTATTCCATACCTTTTATCATGACCTTTTCTGTCTTCAACAAAAGTTATTAGATTTTCTGTTATTTCTTTGTCTACTTTTTCGCTGAAATAGTTTATGATAGTTTTAACTATTTGCAAATTAGTTCTTTCGTTGTGCCCACCTATATTGTAGATTTCACCTAGGCTACCACTATTTATAATAATATCTATTGCGGCGCAGTGATCTTCTACATATAACCAATCTCGTATATTCATTCCATCTCCATATATTGGCAGGTGTTTATGATTTAAACAATTGTTTATTAGTAATGGTATTAATTTTTCTGGGAATTGGTATGGTCCATAATTGTTTGAACATCTAGTGGTATTTACAGGCATTTTATAGGTATCAAAATAAGCTTTCACCATTAAATCCGCACCTGCTTTGCTAGAAGCGTATGGGCTATGTGGATCTAACGGTGTATTTTCAACAAAATATCCGCTCTTACCCAGTGAGCCATATACTTCATCCGTAGATACTTGTATAAATTTTTTGCCTTGTTTAAAGACACCTTGTACTTCCCATGCATTCTTCGCTATATTTAAAAGGTTTATTGTGCCTAAAATATTTGTCTTAACGAAAATTTCAGGTTCTTTTATACTTCTATCTACATGTGACTCTGCTGCAAAATTCACAACGTAGTCAATGTCATTTTCTGAAAATAACTTTTCAACTAACTCTTTGTCACATATATCTCCTTGAATAAAAGTATAGTTTGGACTATTTTCTATATCTTCTAAGTTTCTTAAATTTCCTGCATAGGTTAATTTATCTAAATTTATAATTTTTACCTTTG
>CALJTN010000183.1 GCA_937976175.1 uncultured Clostridiaceae bacterium
AAAAGATTTAGTGAGGGGTTAGATAAAGATATCAGCATAAATTTGCAAAATGTACTAAATCATATTTGGACAAAAGTTTTTGCTATGGAAAGTATAGATGTTTCCTTAATTATAAATTTAATAAGTGACAACGGACTTTTCCCTAATTTACAAAACAAAGTTTTGCTACAGCAAATCAAAAACAATTTAAAAGGTCTAATAGAGTACTATATTAAAAGTAAGGAAATAGTTGATAGGCAGGATATTAAAGTTATTGTAAATTATATGGTTCACTGGATAAATATTTATTCTAAAGGATTATTCGAAAAATTTGATTATGCAAATATTAATCCTAAAATAATCTTCTATGGAGAAATTTCAAAAGCAGAAGTTTTTTATTTAATATTATTATCAACCTTAGGTTGTGATGTATTATATTTTAATCCTAAAGATGCTGGAGCTTTTTACGAAATTGATAAATACAATGCTTTTTCTAAGGAAATTGTTTATAACAGTAGGGGGGAAATAAAACCATTCCCTACTAATGTAGAGGATAGGATTAAAACCACTGCATATAGTGCTAAAGAAGAGCTTAATAAAACTTTGTTTGCAGAGGATTCTGGGTTCTACAGGCCGTGGCAATTTGCGGATTATAATGTACAACAAGTAACCCTTAATACTACCTATGAAGAAATATACATATGGATGAAAGAAAAAGCACATATAAGAGAAGGCTTTAAGGTTAAAAATTCAACGGTAGTAATACCTAATATATTCTCTAAAATTTGTGGGACTCATAAGAATATAGACAATTATTGGAAAGAAATTAATGAAGTTGTAACTCAGAAGTTTACTAAGTTTTATAATGAATTACCTATAATGGATATAGTGCATTTAGAATATGGGAAGTTCAATCAAATATACCCTAATAATGCTTTTGCAGAATTTCATATTGAGCAAATGATTAATTCATCTTGGTGGAAGTACAAAGAATTAAGAACTGGACTCCAAAGAACTATGGCTGAAAAAATTAAAGAACTATGCTTGAATCCTGTAATAAAAAATGTTGAGCAGGGGGAGTTAAGGGATTTACAAGTGGATATTTTCTCAGTACTTATAAATCTAGACGTAGAAATACTTGAATTGCTACAATCCTATGATTATCCAGAAGAGATTCCTAAGATTGTAGTTTATAATAATGAGGAGAATGGGAACTTATCTTTTGAAGATTGCATAATGCTTTCCTTTATGAACTCTATGGGAATAGATATAATTATTTATAATCCTTCAGGCTATAATGATATAGAGAATTTTATCTATGCTGAGAAATATGACATTCACAGATTAGAGAATGTTAGCTTTAAACTACCTTTTAAAAAATACGTGGAGAAGAAGAAAGGTTTTTTTGGGAACTTATTTGGAAATTGATATTCATAACAATTGAGAGCTAAAAGTTAAGATTGGTTTTTATGCTAAGCATAAAAAACTAAAAATAGATAAGGGGAGTGGAAAACATGGAAAACAATAATCAAATACTTATAATTGAAGAACAGAACATCGAGGATAAGAACATAGAACAAAAGGCTATAAGCATAAGCCAGCAACTTAAAGCCTCACCACAGGTGATGCAAATTGCAGCTAATTTAAATATTAAGGATGCAAATGCTATATTAGAATTTGGAAATGAACCAGCAGCGCAAATATCAAAATTTGCAGATCAAATATTAAGCTCTATTAAAACTAGTAGCGTTGAAGATTCAGGTGTTATGATAAAGGAACTTACCAGCATAATGAAAAAGTTTGATAAGCAAGATTTTGAGGAAAATAAAACTGGTTTCCTTGGTAAGCTATTTAGTAAACCAAGCAAAGCTATAGAAAAGATGATGGGTAAGTATAAAACCATTGGAGGGGAAATAGATAAAATCTACACTCAGCTTAGTGGCTATAAGGCAGAAATAAATAATTCAAACTTAATGCTAGAAAACTTATATAATCAAAATTTTGAGTATTATGGAGAATTAGAAAAATATATTGCTGCAGGAAATATGATTGTGGAGAAAAATGAAAGTCAAGATCTTCCGAGGCTTGAGGCAATGGCCAGTAATGGAGAACAAATAAATGTAATAAACTATGAAAATGCTAAAGCTACTCTTGAAATGTTTAAACAGAGAATTTATGATTTGGAAATGGCTAAGATGGTATCATTACAAACTGCTCCACAGATTAAAATGATTCAAAGGGGAAATTACAAATTGATATCTAAAGTTCATTCTGCTTTTATAATAACTATACCTGTATTTAAAAATGGAATAATTCAAGCTATTGCTTTAAAAAAGCAGAAGTTAGTATCGGACTCACTAGCTGAACTGGATAGAACTACTAATGAGCTGTTAATGAAAAATGCTGAAAACATAAGAAGTCAAAGTGTGGATATAGCAAAGTTAACTGGAGGAACTAGCGTCAAGATTGAGACTCTAGAGAAAACCTGGAACACTATTATGCAGGGCATAGAGGAAACTAAGAGTATTGAAGATGAAAATAAGAGATTAAGAGAAGCTGGAATAGTTAAATTACATGACATGACAGAAAAACTAAAGCAGAAATCTTTAAGTTAGTAATCTTACGAATTATAATAAAGTAAATGAAGTTGCGAAACCCAATGAAGGATCTAAAGGTGATTAAATGGATTTATTTGAAATGCAGCAAGAAAAAAATTTGCGAAGAGATGCACCCTTAGCTGAGAGGTTAAAACCAAAAAAACTAGAAGATTATGTAGGGCAAGAACATATTTTAGGCAGGGGAAAGCTTTTGCAAAGAGCAATACATTCCGATAGGATAACCTCTTTAATACTTTATGGACCACCGGGTACAGGCAAAACTAGCTTGGCTAGAGTTATTGCAAACTCAACAAAATCTAATTTTATAACACTTAATGCAGTAACAGATGGACTAAAAGAGTTAAGAGAAGTGGTAGCAGAGGCAAAAAATAACTTAGGAATGTACAATATAAAAACTATATTATTCATAGATGAAATCCATAGATTTAATAAAGGGCAGCAGGATGCACTGTTACCCTTTGTAGAAAAAGGCATAATAATTTTAATTGGAGCTACTACTGAAAATCCATATTACGAGATTAATAATGCATTAATATCTAGGTCAATGCTATTCAAATTAGAGCCTTTAAAGGAAAAACATATTGAGATAATTATTGCACGTGCACTAGAAGATAAGGAAGTAGGTTTTGGAAATACTGAAATCTCTATGTCTAAGGCAGCTGTAAGTTATCTAGCAGATATGGCAAATGGAGATGCCAGAAGTGCACTTAATGCTTTGGAACTAGCCATATTAACTACGGATAGAGATGAGCATGGTAAAATAAATATAAGTTTAGAGGTTGTAGAGGAATGTCTACAAAAAAAACATATAAAATATGATAAAAATAGAGAGGAACATTATGATGTGATTTCTGCTTTTATTAAAAGTATGAGAGGTTCTGACCCTGATGCCACAGTGCATTACCTTGCGAGGATGATATATGCGGGGGAGGATCCTAAATTTATTGCTAGGAGAATTGTAATAGCAGCAGCTGAAGATGTGGGAAATGCAGACCCAATAGCACTACTAGTAGCAAACAATGCAGCTGAGGCAGTTCATTTTGTAGGTATGCCAGAAGCGAGAATTATCTTATCGCAGGCTGCAGTTTACATAGCTTCAGCACCTAAAAGCAATGCAGCTTATATGGCTATTAATAAAGCAATTAAAGATGTAGAAGAAAAAAATATAGGTGGGGTACCTGTGCATTTAAGGGATCAAAGTTATAGTGGTGGAGAGAATTTAGGCCAGGGAGTACGGTATCTATACCCTCATAGTTATGAAGGGAATTTTGTAAAACAGCAATATTTGCCTGATGAACTTATTGGCACAATATACTATGAAGCTGGTGACAATGGATATGAGAAAAGAATTAAAGACCGACTTGAGATTCTTAAAAATAAAATAAAATAAAATAAAATAAGAAAAAGCAGATAAGGTAAACGTAAGTTTACACTATCTGCCTTTTTAGGTACGCTACTTCATAGTCACAAATTTTTCTATGTCTTCAGCAATAAGATTTAGGGAACTTCTCCAAAAATCAATAGAATGAATATCTATATTCATCATTTTTGCTACTTGAACTAAATTATTTTTTCCAGTAGAAGAGAGTAAAGTATCGTACTCTTTTACAAAGGATTCCCCTCTTTTTAGATACTGTGCATATAGTCCTTTGGAGAATAATAGTCCAAAAGCATAAGGGAAGTTGTAAAAATTACTGGAAGCATCATAGTAATGAGGCTTACATATCCACATACATTCATGTAAAAAATTATGATCAAGGCCAGTGCCGTAAGCTTTCTTTTGAGCTTCTAACATAATTTCTTTTAGCTCAGTTACAGGCAATGAGCTACCTTCTCTGCGTTTAAAGAGTTCAGTTTCAAATAAATAACGGCTTAAAATGTCTACAATGACTTGAGCATTGCCAGAAATATTATTCTCCAAGATAACGAAGGCTTCCTCTTTAGTAGCGGTTTTTAAAGCAGCGTTGCTTATTATTGTTTCGCAGAAAATTGAGGCTGTTTCCGCAATAGGCATAGGATAATCACTGTTTAAAGCAGACTCTTCATTTAAACACAGTCCATGATATCCGTGGCCTAGTTCATGGGCAAGAGTTGAAACGTCGCTAAAACTTCCAGTAAAGTTAGACAGAATTCTACTTTCCTTTATGCTATGTAGATTAGCACAAAATGCACCGCCTAATTTCCCTTCCCGAGGCTCAGCATCAATCCAGTTACGAGAAAAAGCATTATCGGCATAACTGGCAAGTTTTTCACTAAAGGTAGCAAAGTTTTTAACTATAAATTTTCTTGCATCTTCATAGGAAAAGTGCATATCTGCCTCACCCATTGGTGCAAACAGTTCATAAAAAGGAAGGCCTTCAGTATACCCTAATAGTTCAGCTTTTTTTCTGAAATATTTTTCGAAGGAAGGAAGACACTCTATCATAGCACTTAACATTGCATCTAAAGTTTCTTTATCCATCCTTGAGTGTTCAAGAGTATTATGGAGTGGGGATTCATATCCACGAGCAGCAGTAAGTGTTATGACTTCACCTTTGATACCATTTAAGCAAGCCGCAGAGGAGTCAGCAATTTTTTCATAAGCCTTAAGCTCTGCTTTATAAGCATCTTTTCGAAGAGCACTATCCTTATCATAGGCCATATTTCTAACCATGGATAAGGGAAGTCTCTTATCTTCACCATTTATATTCATATCCACTAATAAAGTTGAAGTCAATTTGTTTTGAAGCTTAGACCAGGCATTTGATCCAGTATTTTTCATTTTGGCTATAAGCTCTTCCTCTGTATCACTAAGTAAGTACTTAGCATTTTTAACTAAATCCATTAGGAAATAGCTATGTTCTAGGGCAAGAGGAGAATCTTCCATTATGGATTCTAAATTCTCCAGTGAATTTAACCATTTTGAAAAAATAGTAGAAGGTTTAGCTAGTTCAGCTAGTTCAGATGCTAGTTTTTCAGAGATTTTATTAGCTACTTCATTTTTTGTATTCACGCTTAAAGAGAGTTCAGCGTAATTATATAATTTGTTCACAAGCTCACTAAACTCATTATGGAAATTAATATAAGCTTCAATTTTCTCTTTAGCATTATGGGAAGTAGTACAATTTTCTAGTGTCCATTTCTTTATGTATTCTATAGAACTTTCGAAAAAATCCATATGATTTTTAAATTCTTTGCTGTCAAAGGATGTATAGAGCTCATCTAAACTCCATTTCATATCCATATTAGCACCTCCGTTTACAAATTTTTGTATATCAAATATATTATACCATGATTTGGTAAGTAAGTTAATATATAATATATTTATGCTCCTACTATTTATTAGAAAATATTTTTTTTGCAATAGTTAAAATATCGGCTATATATACTAAGTATTTTTGAAAAGACTCCGTGGCTTCAAGGGCACTGGCAGTTGTTTTGGATACTACTTCAGTAACCTCTTTTATATTGTCAGTTATCTCAAAGAAGTTTTTAGAGGTTTTTGGTAAAGTGGATAATATCTCACTAATGTTATCTTCATTCTTTTTTATAATTGAGTTTACACTTGATATGGTATAAATAAGCTTTAACAACACTATTATAAGTATAATTAACACTGCTACACCTAAAAAGATTAAGAGAGCTTGTCCTAGTTTTAAAATATCTACATACATTCTATTTTTCCTCCTTTTGAAATAATTAATCTTATATTATAATCATATACAATATGTAATTTTTGTCAATACATAAAGAAAAATGTAAAAAAACCTATGATTAAGTGCAAGTTGCTATAAAGCTATATCAATTGTTTAAGTTGTTTGATAAAATAATAATGTATTTTTAATATGTATAAATTAAAATTATAAGGGAGGCAATTATGAAAAAAATATTATGGTACTTATACTTTTCAATATATTTAGGTGTTTCGTCCCTTAGCTTAATTAAAATAAAGCTCATGCAAAAAAAATCACCTAAGGAGGCTGAAATGTATGCCTATAAAAAAGCTCAAAATATTGCGAGATATGTTTTAAAAGCAACTAACACTAGCATGGAGGTTGAAGGTACTGAAAACATACCAAAGGAGAATTGTGTTTTTATAGCAAACCATCAGGCTATTTTTGATGGATTTGCTCTACTTGCTTATATTAATAAACCTTTTGGTTTTATTGCTAAGAAAGAGATACAAAAGATACCATTAGTTAGTGCTTGGATAAAGTCAATAGGATCAATTTATATAAATAGACAAAGCCCTAGGGAATCAATTAAAACTATTCAAGAGGCTGTGGACAAGGTAAACCAAGGACATTCTATGTTGATTTTTCCAGAAGGTACAAGAAGCTTAAAATCTAAAATGAATTCCTTTAAAAAAGGAAGCATG